>CAYMNX010000677.1:0-14758 GCA_964391905.1 uncultured Rhizobiaceae bacterium | reverse complement strand
GCCTATGACATGGTGGTGCAGGGCATGGGCGGGATGATGAGCGTCACCGGCTATCCGGGCCAGCCGCCGGCGCGGGTCGGCATGTCGATCGGCGATATCGGCGCGGGGCTTTATACCGCGATCGCAGTCAACGCGGCGCTCGTTCATCGCCTGCAAACGGGCGAATCGACCAAGGTCGATATCGGCATGTTCGACTGCCAGCTGGCGCTGCTCGAGAATGCGGTGATGCGCTACACCGTCGAGGGCGAGATCCCGGGACCGCTTGGTGCCCGCCATCCGACGATCACACCGTTCCAGGCCTTCCGCACCGGCGATGGCAACATCATCATCGCCGCCGGCAATGATGGGCTCTTCGTCAAGCTCGCCGAAGCGCTTGGCCGACCGGAGATGGCACAGGATCCGGATTACAAGACCAATGCGGCGCGCCTTCGGAATCAGCCGAAGCTTCAGGACGAGATCGAGGGGATCCTCGCGCGGAAGACGACCGCGGAATGGATCGATATCCTTGGCAAGGCGGGCTTGCCTTGCGGGCCGATCAACAATATCGCGCAGGCTTTGCAGCATCCGCAGGTCGCCGCGCGAAACATGCTGGTATCGGTGCCGGATCCCAGCGGCAAGACGTTGAAGCTCGTCGGCAACCCGCTGAAGATGTCGGCCTTCGCCGATCCGCCATCGCGCGATCCCGCGCCCGACCTCGATCAAGATCGCGATGCCATTCTGAAGGAACTCGGTCTCTAGCTTTATCTTCCCTACCTTTTCGCAATCGGGGGATCGCGATCGAATATGCTGGCATTGTCGCGGAGAATCTTGGCGCGAGGTGCGATCCTCGCGGGACTGATCGCGCTCGCCGCAAGCACCGCGCGCGCCGAACACACGCCGGGCTTTCCCTGGCTCGACAAGAATCTCTCAGCCGATGCGCGCGCGGCGCTCCTCGTGCCGCAGCTGACGCTCGACGAGAAGATTCACCTCGTTCACAGCCAATTTACGCAGCGCGATCCGGAGGACCCGCCGCCCGCAGGTCCCAATGACGATGTCGGCTATGTGCGCGGCATTCCGCGGCTCGGCATTCCACCGCTTCATATGGCGGATGGCAATGTCGGCGTCGCCAATCCGTGGAATGCGCGTGACAATGACGAGGCGACGGCGCTTCCGTCGGGGCTCGCGCTCGCCTCGAGCTGGGATCCGGACCTCGCTTTCGCGGCCGGCGCCATGGCGGGCGGTGAGGCGCGTCGCAAAGGCTTCAACGTCCTGCTCGCCGGCAGCGTCAATCTCGTTCGCGATCCGCATGGCGGCCGCAGCTTTGAATATGCGGGCGAGGACCCGATCCTGTCGGGCATAATGGTCGGCGCGCTCATTCGCGGCATCCAATCGCAGCATGTGATCTCGACGGCGAAGCATTTCGCGCTCAACGATCGCGAGAATGGACGGTTTCTCCTGAGCGCCGAGATCGACGAGAAGTCCTTCCGCGAGTCGGATCTGCGCGCGTTTCAGATCGCGATCGAGACGGGCGATCCGGGTGCGGTGATGTGCGCCTATAACAAGGTCGGCGGCGTCTATGCTTGCGAGAATCCGTTCCTGCTTCAAAAGGTATTGCGCGGGAATTGGAATTATCGCGGCTGGGTGATGTCGGATTGGGGCGCCGTTCACAGCACGGTCGCGAGCGCGATCGCGGGACTCGATCAGGAATCCGGCGACAAATACGATGAGGAAGTCTATTTCGGCGCGCCTTTGAAGAAGGCGGTCGAGGATGGCGCAGTGCCGATGGCGCGGCTCGATGAAATGGTCGGACGCATTCTTCGCAGCATGTTCGCGGCCGGCCTCTTCGACGAGCCGGCAGCTCCGGCCGCGATCGATTGGGAGGCGCATGCGGCGCTCGCGCAGAAGGTCGCCGAGCAAGGCAGCGTTCTCCTCAAGAATGCGCGCCGCTTGCTGCCGCTGCAAAGGGGCGACGGCGATATCGCGATCATCGGCGCGCATGCCGATATCGCCGTGCTGGCCGGCGGCGGCTCGTCGCAGGTGCGGCCGGTCGGCGGGCCGGCTCTCACCGTGCAGCTGGGCGGCACGCCGATGGGCTCGCCGAAAATGGTCTGGGATCCTTCCTCGCCGCTCGCGGCGCTCCGCAAGGAAGATCCGACCGTAGAGATCCGCTATGCCGATGGCAGCGACACCGCCGCCGCCGTCGCGCTCGCAAAGGAGGCGCGGACGGTCATCCTCTTCGCGCATCAATGGATGAGCGAGGGCTGGGACGTGCCGAGCCTCTCATTGCCCGACAATCAGGACGCACTGATCGCCGCGGTCGCGGCGGCTAATCCGCGGACGATCGTCGTGCTCGAGACCGGCGGGCCGGTCTTGATGCCGTGGCTCGACCGCGTCGGCGCCGTCCTCGAAGCCTGGTATCCGGGACAGCGCGGCGGCGACGCCATCGCGCGGCTGCTCTTCGGCAGAGTTGCGCCGTCCGGCCGCTTGCCGGTCAGTTTTCCGCAAAGCGAAGCGCAGCTGCCGGATCACGCCGCGATCTCGTTCGGTAGCGCCGCCTCGGGGCCGGTCCATTACTCGGAAGGCACGGCGGTCGGGTATCGCTGGTATGAGATGCGGAATGCGCGGCCGCTTTTCCCGTTCGGCTTCGGGCTCAGCTATACGCGCTTCGATTATTCCGATCTGCGCGTCATGCGCTCGACGACGAATCCGATGGCGATCGAGGCGAGCTTCACCGTGCGTAACAGCGGCGGCGAGACGGGTACCGATGTGGCGCAGCTCTATGTGACCCTGCCCGAGGATCGCCCGAATGGCGTGAGGAAACTCGCCGGCTGGAAGCGGGTGACGCTACGCCCCGGCGAGGCAAAGCGCATCAAGGTCGCGCTCGATCCGCATGCGCTGCAGCTCTGGAACAGCGCGACAGAGGCGTGGGAGATGCCGTCCGGCTCTTACCAGGTCGCTCTCGGCGCTTCGGCGCGGGACCAGCGGTTGGCGGCGCGGATCAAGATCGAGCTTCATGACGGCGCGCCGGCGATTGCCCGCGAGCAAGCCGATTCTCGGTGACCGGCTCGCACGGGCGCAACCGCCGCGCTAATGCATGAAGGCTTCGGTTACTTCGTGCTCGCGACAGGTGGCGCGGCGCATGTCGCGCGGATATTTGAAATCCTCGAACGGGGTTGCGCGATGCATGGTGCAACGATTGTCCCATATCACGATATCGCCCGCGGTCCAGCGGTGGCGGTAGACGAACTGGCGCTGGGTCGCGAATTGGGTGAGCTCGCGTAAGAGCGCGCGGCCTTCATCGACCGGCCAGCCGACAATATGCGAGGCATGCGAGGCGAGGTAGAGCGTCTTGAGGCCCGACGTCGGGTGAGTCTGGACGACGCGATGCTCGGCGGGCGGGCGCGAGGCGAGCTCTTCCTCCGTCGGCTCGGGGAAGCCCGATAGGACACGCGAGTACCAGATCGAATGCGAGGCAACGAGATTCTCGATCTTGTCCTTCATCGCTTGCGGCAGCGCATCATAGGCGGCGCGCAGATCGGCGAATTCGGTGTCGCCCGCCGCGGGCGGCACGCGATGCGCATTCAAGAGCGAATAGGTGGCGCGGTTGGGATGGAACGACATGTCCGTATGCCAGAGCCGGTTGCCGTTGTTGAAGGCACGCGCGCGGCTGTCCGGCGGCTGGATATTGCCGTCGGGATCGAGATTGCCGACATCGACGAGCTCGGGCCACGCGCCGAGTCGCTCTTTGCGACCGGTCACGGTTAGCACCCGGCCGCGCTGCATTGGTCCGAAATAGCGGCTGAACGCGATATGCTGGTCGTTATCGAGCGGCGTCGCGTTGGGATAGACGCAGACCGCATAGCGGTCCATCAAACGTAACGCCTCGTCAACCTCCGCCGGGCTCAACGGACGGGTCGCATCGAGCCCGGTCACGCGCGCTGCGAAAAGCGGATGAAGCGGTTCTGCCGAAAACGATATGGTTGGCCTCCGTCACTGACGAGTCGAGAATAGCGCGAAGCCGGGCGTTGCGTATAGACTGCGCCGCCATGTGGCGAGTCTTTGGTCGATTTCTCCAGTTTATCGTGATTCTTGCGGTGATGGTCGCAGCCGGCGGTTACCTGTGGCTGCGCTCGTCCTTGCCGGCGACCGACGGGCAAATCGCCCTGCCGGGGCTGAGCGCCGCGGTCCGGATTACGCGCGATGCGCATGGCGTTCCGACGATCACGGCGCAGAACGATCGCGACGCAGCGTTCGGGCTCGGCTTCGTTCATGCACAGGACCGTCTTTTCCAGATGGATCTGATGCGCCGCTATGGCGCAGGCCGGCTCGCCGAATGGTTCGGCGGCCGCGCCGTCGATACCGACCGCTCGATGCGAACCCTGGGCCTTTACCGCGCGGCCGAGGCGCAATATGCGCTGCTCACGCCCGAGCTGCGCGCCGTCTTCGATGCCTATGCCGCGGGCGTCAATGCCTTTCTCGCGCAGCGGCGCGGCGCCTTGCCGCCCGAATATGCGGTGCTCGGCGTCAAGCCGGAGCCGTGGCGTCCGGCCGATTCGCTGGTCTGGGGCAAGATCATGGATTTGCAGCTGACGAGCAATTATCGCTTGGAGCTGCTGCGCGCGCGCATGGCGAAACGGCTGAAGCCCGACGAGCTCGCCGTGCTTTTTCCCGGCTATCGCGGCGATGCGCCCGTCGTGCTCGGCGATGTGGGGCGCGTCCTCGAAGGACTGCCGCCGCCGGAGCCGGCCTCCAATGAATGGGTGGTCGACGGGCAGCACTCGGTCTCGGGCAAGCCGATCCTCGCCAACGATACCCATCTCGGCTTCTCGACGCCCGGCATTTGGTACCTCGTCCGAGTCGAGACGCCGGACGAGACGCTGAGCGGCGTCTCCTCGGCGGGTGAGCCGATGGTGATCCTCGGGCATAATCGCCGCATCGCTTGGGGGTTCACCACGACCGGCGGCGATGTCGAGGATCTTTTCGCCGAAAAGCTCGATCCGAACGACGCCAGCCATTACCTCGCTCCCGACGGATCGCTGCCGTTCACGACCCGCGAGGAGCAGATCAAGGTGCGCGACGGTGCGCCCGTGAACCTCACGATCCGCTCGACGCGTCATGGTCCGGTCGTGTCGGAGCCCGAAGGGGGCGGGGAGGTCCTGGCGTTGTCGGCGACCTGGCTGCAGGGCGAGGATCGCACGCCGCAGGCGCTGTGGGATGCGACTCATGCGCATGATTGGGATGCGTTCCGCAACGCGTTTCGCAACGCCGTCGCACCCGAGCAAAACATCGTCTATGCCGATATCGACGGGAATATCGGCTTCTTCGCGCCGGCGCAGATCCCGATCCGCGGCAAGGGCGACGGCTCGATGCCGGCGCCGGGTTCGAGCGGCGAGTATGACTGGACCGGCTTCGTGCCTTTCGATGCGCTGCCCATGGGCTTCAACCCGCCGAACGGACGGTTCGTCGCCGCCAACAACAAGATCGTGCCGGATTCCTATCCCTATCTCATCACGCACGATTGGGAGCTGCCCTATCGCGCCGAACGCATCGGCGAATTGCTCGATGCGACGCCGGAGCAGTCGCCCGATACAGCGGCGATTATCCAGCATGATACGGTCTCGATCATGGCGCGCCGGCTGCTGCCGCTGATGTTGATGGGCAAGCCATCCTCCCCGGCCGCGATCGACGCGCAAAAGCGTCTCGGCGCGTGGAACGAGCGGATGGAGCGCAACCGCGTCGAGCCGCTACTTTTCGTCGCCTGGCTGCGCGAATTCAACCGCCAGATCCTGGCGGACAAGCTCGGCGCGATGTTCGAGAATTATTGGGCCCTTCATCCCGATGTGATCGAGACAATTTTGACGTCGCATCGGGATTGGTGCGACAACCGCGAAACCCCGGAAGTCGAGACCTGCGCACAGCAGCTCGGCGCGGCGCTCGACCGCGCAATCGACGATCTCAGCCGGCGCTATGGCAACGACATCGATCTCTGGAGCTGGGGGGCGGCGCATCCGGCAAGCTTTCCGCATCCGATCTGGTCGCGTCTGCCCTTCATTTCATCCTGGCTCAACCTCGCCATTCCGGACGACGGCGGCTTCGACACGATCGACAACGGCACCATGATCGTGCGCGACGCGGTACAGCCGTTCACCGCCATCCATGGTCCCACCATGCGCATGATCGTCGACATGGCGGCGCCCGACGCGGCGCGCTTCATCGTCACGCCCGGCCAGTCCGGTAATTTGCTGTCGTCGCATTATGACGATCTGCTGACACCGTGGCGCGACGTCACCTATCTCGGCTTCAGCAACGATTCGAGCGGCGGCGTACTCGTTCTGATGCCGTCGGCGCCTGCGAATGCGTCGTAATTCGCAGAGTCGCCTCTCATTAACCATAACGCGCTATATCCTTCTCATAGAAACGATCGCCTAGGGCGAAAAATTTTTGATCGCGCGCCGCCGCGCTGATTTTGCGCGCGCATCTTCCCGCGGCTTTTATGAAACTCTTAACCCGAAGGCACGTAAAGTTGCCGCGAAGTCCTTTCCCACGAGGCTGACATGCAGTCCGCGTATCTAGACATCATCGCGCTGGTCGAGCGTCTTCATCGCCAGTTTCTTGAATTGGTGAAGCTCGAGCTCGACACCAACGGCGTGCACGACATCAACAACGTGCAGGCTATGATCCTCTACAATATCGGCGATCTCGAAATGACGGTCGGCGAACTCACGTTGCGCGGTTGTTATCTCGGCTCCAACGTCTCTTACAATTTGAAGAAGATGCTCGAGAACGGCTACATCGCCCAGGAGCGCTCCTCGCATGATCGTCGCTCGGTGCGCGTGAAGCTCTCCGAAAAGGGGCTCGATTTGCACGAGAAGATGAAGCGGATGCATGAGCGTCATCTCGCTTCGCTGAGCCAGGGCGTCGTGCAGGCGGACGATCTCGTCTCCGCGCATCGCACGCTGCGCCGGCTCGAGCGGTTCTGGACCCATGCGGTCGAGATGGGAGCCCGCGCCACGGCCTTCCCGCCCGCCGCCTGATCGCGCCTCGATTTTTGTCTCAAGCGCCGGTCTCGTCTCGTCGAGGCCGGCGCTTTGTCATTTTTAGGCTGCCTTTGCATTGAACCTTTCGCCGCGGTCGCGCATTCTGCAACGGATGCACGGTCACGTTGAGCCCCGATGGTCGAAAAGGTCGAACCTTCCTCACAGCGGCGCGGTTGGCTTAAAATTCTTGGTCCCGGCCTGATCGCCGGCGCCTCCGACGACGATCCGAGCGGCATCGCCACCTATTCGCAAGTCGGCGCTCAATTCGGCTATGGCATGAGCTGGGTCATGCTGTTCAGCTTTCCGCTGATGGCAGCGATCCAGGAGATCAGCGCCCGGATCGGCCGCGTGACGGGTGAGGGGATCGCCGGGAATATCGGGCGCCACTATCCACCGATCATGCTCTATAGCGTGGTCGCGCTCCTGCTCATCGCCAATATCATCAATCTCGGCGCCGATCTCGGCGCCATGGCCGAGGCGCTTTCTTTGCTCGCCGGTGGCCCCGGCTTTCTCTACGCGGCGCTATTCGGAATTATCTGCGTTGCCGCCGAGATTTTCATGTCTTATCGGCGCTATTCGAGTCTTCTCAAATGGTCGACGGTCGCGCTTTTTGCCTATGTCGCGACGGCACTCGTCGTCCAGATTCCGCTGCGTCAAGTCTTACTGCAGACCTTCCTCCCGTCGCTGCATCTCGACGCGAAGTATATCGTCGCCATCGTCGCCGTCCTCGGCACCACCATCAGCCCCTATCTCTTCTTTTGGCAATCCTCGCTCGAAGCCGAGGATGAGCGCGAGGATCTGGCGGCGAGACCGCTCAATCAACTGCCGCTCCGGGAGGCGCGCCGCGAGCTCGAGCGCATCCGCGTCGACACCTATCTGGGCATGTTTCTCTCGAACGCGATCGGCTGGTTCATTCTCGTCACTGTCGCGGCGACGCTCAACGCCAACGGCATCGAGAACATCCGCACCTCGGCCGAGGCGGCCGAGGCGCTGCGGCCGATCGCCGGCGATTTTGCCTTTCTCCTCTTCGCTCTCGGGATTCTCGGGACGGGATTTCTCGCCGTGCCTGTCTTGGCGGGCTCGGCGGCCTATGCGGTGGCCGAGGCGCTGCGCTGGCCGTCGGGCCTCGGGCGGCTGCCCAAAGAGGCGAAGGCGTTCTATGGCACGATCGCCCTTGCGACGCTGATCGGCGTCACCTTCAACCTCTTGCCGTTCGACCCGATCAAGGCCTTATTCTGGGCCGCCGTTCTGAACGGCGTCGTCGCCGTGCCGATCATGGCCGTGATGATGTTATTGGCGCGGGAACGGCGGGTGATGGGCGCCTTCATCCTGCCGGCGCCATTGGCCCTCATGGGCTGGCTTGCGACGCTCATCATGGCGGCCGTGGTCGTTGCCATGGTCGCGACCTGGTGACGGGGTCGATCGCGCGCGGCGCGGTGATCGCGCGGCGCGGAGCCTTGCTATTGATGCGGCAGCGTAAACTGAAAGGTCGTGCCCCGCTCGGCGTTGCGCGACGCCCAGATGCGCCCGCCATGCGCCGTGACGATCGAGTGAGAGATCGACAACCCCATTCCCATGCCCTTCGCCTTGGTCGTGAAGAATGCCTCGAACAGGCGGTCCATGTTCTCGGGTTGGATGCCAGGCCCGGAATCCTCGACAGCGACGAGAACCTGGCCGCTTTCGTAGAGATGAGAGCGGATCACGAGATCGCGCTGTCCACCGGCGACGCCGGCCATCGCCTCGATGCCGTTGATCACGAGATTCATGATCACCTGTTGCAGCTGGATGCGGTCGCCGAGAATGGGCGGCAATGCGGACGCCAACTCCAACCGCATCGTGACCCCTTGCCGGAACGCCTCGCGCTGCACGAGCGGGATGACCTCGTCGATGACATCATTGATATCGAGCTCTGCCTTTTCCGGATCGCCCTTCTTGGCAAGGCCACGAATCCGCCGTATCACCTCGCCGGCGCGCCGCGCGTCGGCGATCATCCGTTCAAGAGAGCGCCGCGCCTCCTCGATCTGAGGCACCTCGCGCGCAAGCCAGCGCAAGCTGGCTTCGCCGTTCGTGACGATAGCCGCCAGCGGCTGATTCACCTCATGCGCGATCGAGGCGGTCAATTCGCCGAGGGTTGTTACCCGCGTGACGTGAGCAAGCTCCGCCTGCACCTGCTGCAGAGCGTCTTCGGCATGCGCGGCGCGAACTGCCGCCGTGACCTCGGTATTGACGCCGCGATAACCGAGAAAAGCACCCTGCGCGTCGAACCGCGGCTTTCCGTTGGCCGAGATATAGATTGGCGATGCGTTCGGCGGCGTTATGCGATAGATGAAGCGGCGAAAGGGCTGATGCGCCGCGAGGGTCGCGATGTGCTCCCGCCATTTTTCGGGTTCGTCAGCGACATCGCTGGCGATCTCCCACCGCGTCTTGCCGATGACAGCGTCGCTGTCGAGGTGGAGCCGGGCGAGCGTTGCGCCACCTTCGCCGATGGTGGTGAAGCGATGCTCGGCATCGCTTTCCCAGTGCCAATCGGAGGCCGCTTCGGAGAAATCGCGGAAACGTTGCTCGTTCTCGCGCAATGCCTCCTCGGTCGCTTTCGCCGCCGTAATATCCATCAACCCGCCGACGAATTCGAGCTCGCCCGCATCGTCGGTCACCGCATGCGCGATGACGTGAATGTATTTGGTCGAGCCTCCCGGCATCACCAGGCGGTGGATGAGGTCGAAATCGCGCTTTTCGCGCGAGGCGCGATCGAGCGCTTCCTTGACGCTCGCAAGATCATCGGGATGAACGCGCTCGAGAATCCGCTCGACCGTGAGCGCAACCGCCCGGTCCCATTCGAAGATACGATAGGTCTGTTCGGACCAGAAGATCTCGCCGCTCGAGACTTTCCAGCCGAAACTGCCGGTCGAGCTCAGCCGTTGCGCCTCGGCGAGGTAGGCCTCGCTGCGACGGAGGGCGAGTTCGGCTTGCTTTCGCTCTTCGACATCCGTGGTGGTGCCGTACCATTTGACGATGGTTCCGGATGGGTCGCGCAATGGAACCGCGTGGTTGAGAAACCAGCGATAGCTGCCGTCGTGTTGGCGCAGACGCGCCTCATGCCGAAACGCCGCTCCGGTTTCGATGGCGTGCCGCCAGTCTTGTTCCATTGCCGCGCGGTCGTCGGGATGAATGGCCGCGGTCCAGCCCCAACCCAAAGCGCCGTCCAAGGAGAGGCCCGTATAGTCCAGCCATCGCTGGTTGATGAATTCGAGGGCGCCGTTCGGCAGCGCGCTCCAGGCAAGGGTCGGGATCGTGTCGATGATGGCGCGAAACTGATTGTCGAGCGCCTCGTTCTTATCGACTGCGGCGTGCGCGATTTTTTTCGCGCCTGCGTGCCGAAACGCTGTCAAATTCGCGCCGGATTTGTCATCGGCGATCCGCCCCCTGCACGGAGAGGCGGCCGCCGATCGATCGCGTATTTCGTCATCAAGTGCGACAATTCTCCTTAAAACGCAGCGAGGCCCGTCTGCGCTCTCCCGAGAATAAGCGCATGGATGTCGTGCGTGCCCTCGTAGGTGTTGACGGTCTCGAGATTCATCATGTGGCGAATGACGTGGAACTCGTCGACGATACCGTTGCCGCCATGCATGTCGCGTGCGGCGCGGGCGATATCGAGCGATTTGCCGGTCGAGTTGCGCTTCAGGATCGAGACCATCTCCGGCGTCGCCCGACCTTCGTCCTTGAGCCGACCGAGCCTCAGGCAGGCATGAAGCCCGAGCGTGATCTCGGTCATCATGTCGGCGAGCTTTTTCTGGATGAGCTGCGTCGCCGCCAACGGCTTGCCGAAGGCGTGACGGGCGAGCGTGTAGTCCCGCGCCGCGTGCCAGCAAAACTCGGCCGCGCCCAAGGCGCCCCAGGCGATGCCGTAGCGCGCATTGTCGAGGCAGGTGAACGGGCCGCGCAAGCCGCTGACGCCGGGCAACAGATTGGCCTCGGGCACGAATACCTCGTCCATCACGATCTCGCCGGTGATGGAGGCGCGCAGGCTGAATTTGCCCTCGATCCGCGGTGTCGAAAGTCCCTTCATGCCGCGCTCGAGGATGAAGCCGCGGATGGTGTCTTCGGCCTTCGCCCAAACCACCATGACATCCGCGACCGGCGAGTTGCTGATCCACATCTTGCTGCCGGTGAGGACGTAGCCGCCATCGACCTTTCGGGCGCGGCTTTTCATGCCGCCGGCGTCGGAGCCATGGTCGGGCTCGGTCAGGCCGAAACAGCCGATGAGCTCGCCGGTCGCGAGTTTCGGCAAATATTTCCGCTTTTGCTCCTCGGTGCCAAAATCATGAATCGGGCCCATCACCAGCGAGGATTGGACGCTCAAGGTCGAGCGATAGCCGCTGTCGACCCGCTCCAGCTCGCGCGCAACGAGCCCGTAGCAGACGTAGTTGACGCCGGCGCAGCCATAGCCCGAGATGGTCGAGCCCAAGAAGCCGAGCGCGCCCATTTCATTCATGATCTCGCGGTCGAAACGCTCGTCACGGAAGGCGTCCTTGACCCGCGGGAGTAGCTTTTCCTGGGCATAGGCGCGGGCGCTGTCGCGCACCATCTTTTCCTCGCTCGTGAGCTCGTCCTCGAGCAAAAGCGGGTCCTGCCAGTTGAAGCTGGCCTTTTCCTTCTTTGGCGCGGTGGCCATCGGTTGCTCCTAATTGTGCCAAAACGCGGTATTCTAGCGTCATGACGCCGGAGCGCGAGGTCATCTTTGAATTCCTGCGGGTCGGCGCCGCGGTCAAGGTAACGGCCGTTGACAGCGCCACCGGAATCGAGGCCTCGATCGTCGGCGATCCCGCCGCCGGCGGGGCGGCTTTGAAGCGCCTTGCCCGCCAGAAGCTCGATTATGTCTTGGCGCGGCGCCAGACCTAGCCCCAACCACCGTCAGTCCTGACGGCTAGCTGCGTCTCGCGCGTTTTCCCCTTCTCGGTGTGACTTTGACGTGACGCGCCGCGGTGTCACGCAATGTCACTTGCGTCTGCACCCATCCATGGTGACGCTCGCAACGGCGCCTGGGCTGGAGCGTTCAGGCGAGCGTGGTCTTGTGGTTGGGGATAAAAAAGGCAATGCAGCATTCCGCCGTTGCGTCCCGCATGCCAGTCGTGGCGGCAAGGGTCGGGGCGATCGTGTTGGCGGCGACGATGTTCGCTTGGGTCGCGTTGTTCAACGGCTATCCGCTGATCTTCAACGACAGCGGCCGCTATATCGATGGCGGCATACGCCGCTTCATCCCGAGCGAGGCGCCGATTTTCTACGGCATCTTCATGATCCCGCTCCATCTCGACGGTTTCAGCCTGTGGCCGGTGATCATCGTCCAATGTCTTCTCGTCGCTTACATCCTGCGCGTGACGCTACGCGTGCTCGATGTCTTCGACGAACGAGCCTATCTGGCGCTCTGTGTCTTTCTCGCCGCTTGCACCGGCGCGCCTTGGTTCACGTCCTTCATCATGCCGGATGTCTTTACGGCAATCCTGGTTCTGTGCTTCTTCGCCCTTTTCCACGGCTGGGAGAAGCTCGGATACTGGGAACGACTCTTCCTGATCGGATTGGCGCTGACTGCGCTTCCCAGTCACGTCACGCATATCTTCATCGGATTCTGCCTCGCCGCCTTGTTCGTGGTGCTGAGCTGGCTGTGGCGCACGCCGAAAAAAGCGGCACTGATCGTCATCCTATGCCTGCCGATCCTCGGTCTCGGTGCCTTGCTCGGCATCAACATCGTCGCCAAGGGCCGCCCGATCGTGACCGCCGATGGCAATGTCTTTCTCTTCGCGCGCGTTTTCTCAGACGGCCCCGGCTATGAGTATATGCGCGACCATTGCGGCGAGCGCGCCTGGAAGATCTGCGACATCTACGCGAAGCTGCCGCGAAACGCCGATGATATTCTTTGGGCGCCGGAAGGAGCGGTTTGGACCGCTTCCGCCTCGCGCGATGAGATCCGCACCGAAGCAGCCGAGATCGTGCGCGGCGCGGTGCTTGCCCATCCGGGCGAAATGGCGCTGGCAGCACTGCACAACACGCTCGCGCAGTTGATGACGTTTCGCGCCGGCGTCGACTTCGATACGACCCCCGGCAGCTGGGGCGCGCTTGCCGTCTATAACTACTTTCCGCAAGAGTTTCCCCAATTCGCGAATTCGCGCCAGAACCAGAACCGGCTCAATGCCGGTCTTGCCAATCGGCTCTACACGCTCGTCATCGCGCTCACCCTCGTCGGTGCGCTCGTTCTGCTGGCGATGACACGGTTCGATGCGGCGCTGAGCGAATTCGTCATCGTGATCGCGGGCGCGCTGGTTGCCAATGCCGTCGCGACAGGTGTGTTTTCCTCGGTGCACCATCGCTATCAGGGACGCATCGTGTGGCTCATCCCGCTCGCTTTCGCGATTTCCCTTCTCACCTATTGCCGTCAACGCGGCGTCCGCTTGGCGCCGCTCGCCGAAAAAGCCATTGAGAGCAAAGCATGAGCCAATCCTGCGAACTGACGATCCTGATGCCCTGCCTCAACGAGGCCGAGACGCTCGCCCGCTGCATCGACAAGGCCTGGAGCTACATCCGACGCAGCGGCATCGATGGCGAAGTGCTGATCGCCGACAATGGCAGCACCGACGGGTCGCAGACCATTGCCTTGACGCATGGCGCCGCGGTCGTCGACGTGCCGACCAAGGGTTACGGCAGCGCGCTCCTCACCGGCATCCGCGCCGCTCATGGTCGCTTCGTGATCATGGGCGACAGCGACGACAGCTACGATTTCACGGCGCTCGATCAATTCGTGCAGAAGCTGCGTCAAGGCTATGAGCTCGTCATGGGCAATCGCTTCAGAGGCGGGATCAAGCCGGGCGCCATGCCGCCGCTTCATCGCTATCTCGGCAATCCGGTGCTGAGCGCGATCGGCCGCCTGTTCTTCAACAGCCCGTGCGGCGATTTCCATTGCGGGCTGCGTGGGTTCGATCGCGAGGCGATCTTGAAGCTCGACCTCCAGGCGCCAGGCATGGAATTCGCCAGCGAGATGGTGGTGAAGGCGACGATTGGCAGCCTGCGCTTTGCCGAAGTTCCGACGACCTTGTCGCCGGACGGGCGCTCGCGGCCGCCGCATCTGAGGAGCTGGCGCGACGGCTGGCGCCACCTGCGCTTTCTGCTGCTCTTCAGCCCGCGCTGGCTTTTTCTCTATCCCGGGCTCTTTCTCTCGCTCTTCGGGTTCGGCCTCATGGTTTGGCTGCTCCCGGGACCACGGCGGATCGGCGCTGTCACTTTGGACATTCATACCTTGCTCTACGCCGCCGTGGGGGTGGTCGTCGGCTTCCAATCGGTCCAGTTCTGGGCCTTCGCGCAAATCTACGGCATGCGCGAAGGTATCGTGCCGCGAGATCCGCGCTTCCGCCGCTTGACCGAGGTGGCGACGATCGAAAGAGGGTTGATCGCCGGCGCGCTCCTCTTCGCTTTTGGCGCTGTGCTCGCGGTCCTGGCGCTCACCTCCTGGAGCGATGTGGCGTTCGGCAGGCTTGATCCCGTCGCGACCATGCGCCTTGTCGTCCCCTCCGCCACCTGCGTTCTGCTCGCCTTCCAGGTCGCCTACGGCGCGTTCTTTCTGAACATGCTCGAGATTCACGCAACCCGGCCCGAGGAGATGACGACGGCGCCCCCACCGAACGCTCGCCACGCCGCCTGATCGCGAGCGCAGCGGCCCTGGGTCATGCGGTCTTGAGCCGCGCCCGGGCGCGGCT
>CAYMNX010000676.1:0-16306 GCA_964391905.1 uncultured Rhizobiaceae bacterium | reverse complement strand
GGATGATCGGCGGCGACGCGGTCGACGGCGGCGTAGATGCGCTTCACCAGGACGCCGGTGAAGAGGAAATAGGGAAAGACGATAATGCGGGAAAAGCCGAGCATGACGGCGCGCCGAAGGCCGGCTTCCACCAGAGGATGGGCGACGCCGCTGAACGCCGTCTCGGCCCAGCCGAAGCCCATCCCCTCCCACAGCATGCGGGCGAGCTTGGCGATGTTCGAATTGGCGTCGGGGTCGTTGGTGCCGCGCCCGACGACGAGGAGCAGCGTCTCGGCGCGCGGCACGCTGCGCGCGCTCTGCGCCTCGCTTGCGGCGATGCGGTCGGCCGCGGCCTGCAAGAGCTTCGGCTCGATCGAAAGCTCGCGGCCGAAGCGCAGCTCGATCCCGGGGTGTTGCGCCGCGAAGCTGTTGACCTCCCAGGGCAGGTCGTTCTTCACATGACTCGCGGCGAAGAGCATGCCGGGCACGGCAAGGATGCGCCGCGCGCCGCGCACCGCGAGCTTCTCGAGCCCTTCGCGGATGATTGGCCGGGCGAATTCGAGATAGCCCGTTTCGATGTCGGCCATCGGCAGTTTCGCCCGGAGGCTCGTCGCCACGAGCTCGAATTCTCGGAGCGCCTCGGGATCGCGGCTGCCATGCCCGCACACCATTACCGCGATTTTTCCCGACTCCGCTGTCATTCGTGCCTCGCTTTCCCCTTGTCTCAAGCCGGCCTCGCGGCCGATCTTTCGCCCCGATGTTGTTTGCCTCGAGCCCTGACCCGCTGCTGATCCTGCTGCTCGCGCTCGCCCTCGACCTTGCCTTCGGCGATATGGAGCGCGTCTTTCGCTACCTGCCGCATCCCGTCGTGTTGGTCGGCGGCGCCATCGCCTTCCTCGATCGCCGCCTCAACCGCATGACGCGCAGCGATCGCGCCCGCCAAATGCGAGGCGCGGTCGCGGTGCTGGTCCTTGTCATTGCTGCGGCGTTGCTTGGCTGGGCGGTGAAGAAATATCTGGGCTTCGTCAAAATGGGCTGGGCGATCGAAGCGCTGCTCGTCGCCATTCTCTTGGCGCAAAGAAGCCTCTTCGAGCATGTCGCGGCGGTGGCGCAGGCGCTCAAGACCGGCGGGCTTTTCGCGGGACGGGAGAGCGTCGCGAAGATTGTCGGCCGGGATCCCGAAAGCCTCGACGAGCATGGCGTCGCGCGCGCCGCGATCGAATCCCTGTTCGAGAATTTCAGCGACGGCGTGGTGGCGCCGGCTTTCTGGTACGCGCTTGTCGGACTCCCCGGCATCTTTGTCTACAAGACTGTCAGCACGCTCGACAGCATGATCGGCCATCACTCGCCGAAATATCTTTATTTCGGCTGGGCCGCGGCGCGCTTCGACGACCTCCTCAATTGGATTCCGGCGCGACTGACCGGATTGATCATCAGCCTTGCCGCGTTGGCCGTGCCCGGGGCGAGCGGCAGCGACGGCTTTTGCACCATGTGGCGCGATGCGAGAAAGCACCGCTCGCCCAATGCCGGGTGGCCCGAGGCGGCGGCGGCGGGCGCGCGCGGCCGCGCTCTGGGCGGCCCCCGCCGTTACGACGGTACGGTCGTCAACGAGCCGTGGCTCGGCGACGGGCGTGCCCGCACGAGGATCGCCGATATCGGCGCGGCACTGCATCTCTATCTCGCGGCGGCGGCGTGCTTCGCGTTGCTGCTGCTCGCCGGTATCGCGGCACGGCAATTTTTTTAGGCTAGCGCGCACGCGCCGTCTCCAAGAGGGCGTCGAGATCGAGATGGATCGTGAGGTGGCGCGCCAGCGAATCGAGCGCCGCCTCGATGCGCGCCTCATGGTTGAGTGCGGGATCGCCTTCGCCGCCGAGCCGCGCCAGAAAAGCGCGGCGAAACGCGTCGCTCGCGAAGATGCCGTGGAGGTGACAGCCCATCACGCGGCCGTCGCGCGACATGGCGCCGTCGTGGCGGCGACCCAATTGCAGCATCGGCCGGTCCGTATCGGGACCCGTGGTGCGGCCCATATGCATCTCATAGCCCTTGACCGGTGCACCGCTCATTACCTCGAGGCCCTCGGCGGCGGTCAGGAGCTTCTCGCCCACAAACACCGTCGCGACATTGAGGAGGCCAAGCCCATCGGCCTCGCCCGGCGGGCCTTCGACACCATCGGGATCGCGGAGCATGCGGCCGAGCATCTGATAGCCGGCGCAGAGCCCCAGCACGGCGCCGCCGCGCCGCGCATGCGCCTTGATGTCGATGTCCCAGCCCTCGGCACGCAGTGACGCGAGATCCGACCGCGTCGCTTTCGATCCCGGCAACAGCACGAGATCGCAGAGCGGCAGCGACCGACCCGGCGCGACGAGGTCGACCATCACATTCTTCTCGGCGCAGAGCGGATCGAGATCGTCGAAATTGGCGATATGCGGCAACATCGGCACGGCGATGGTGAAGGCGCCGGCCTCCCGACGCGACGCGACCGCGTTGAGCGCCATGCTGTCCTCGGCCGGCAGTTGGCGCAGCTTCTCGAACCAGGGCACGACGCCGAAGCAGCGCACGCCCATCCGTTCGCGCAGAATATCGAGCGCATCGGCAAAGAGGCCGAGATCGCCGCGGAACTTGTTGACGATATAGCCTTTGAGGAGCGCTCGCTCCTCCGGGGCGAGGAGCGCATGCGTGCCGACAAGCTGTGCGATGACGCCGCCGCGGTCGATATCGCCAACGAGCACGACCGGGATCTGCGCCGCCAGCGCAAAGCCCATATTGGCGATGTCGAAGGCGCGCAGATTGACCTCGGCCGCAGAGCCCGCACCCTCGACGAGGACGAGATCGGCTTCTTCCGCGAGCCGCGCGAAGCTTTCGAGCACGCGGGGCAAAAGGGCGGGCTTCATGACATGATATTCCTGTGCCGAGACCGTGCCATGCACGCGGCCGGTGACGACGACTTGCGCCAGGCGCTCGGCCTGCGGCTTTAAGAGCACCGGATTCATATCGACGCTCGGCGCGACCTCGGCCGCGCGCGCTTGCAGCGCCTGGGCGCGGCCGATCTCGCCGCCATCGGCGGTCACGGCGGCGTTGTTCGACATGTTCTGCGGCTTGAATGGCCGCACCTTGAGGCCGCGCATCGTGTAGGCGCGCGCCAATCCGGCGACGATGATCGATTTGCCGACATCGGAGCCGGTGCCTTGCACCATGAGCGCGGCGGTCGCCATCAGAATTCGATGCCCTTCTGCGCCCTGACGCCGGAACGGAAGGGATGCTTCACCATGGTCATCTCGGTGACGAGATCGGCCAATTCGATGAGCTCGGGCTTCGCGTTGCGTCCGGTCACGACGACATGGAGGTCGCGCGGCTTCGCCTTGAGCGTCGCCAGCACCTCATCGAGGGGCAGGTAATCGTAGCGCAGCACGATGTTGAGCTCGTCGAGCAGCACGAGATCGTAGTCGGGATTGGCGATCATCGCTTTCGCCGCGTCCCAGGCGGCGCGCGCCGCCGTGATGTCGCGGGCGCGGTCTTGCGTATCCCAGGTGAAGCCTTCGCCCATGGCGCGGCAGGTGACGAGGTGGCGATAGTCCTCAAGCACCTTGCGCTCGCCCGTCTCCCACGCGCCTTTGACGAATTGCACGATGCCGACCTTCATGCCATGGCCGATCGCGCGCAGCACCATGCCGAACGCGGCGGTCGATTTGCCCTTGCCGGTGCCGGTATGAACGATGAGAAGGCCGCGCTCTTCGGTCTTGGTCGCGAGCATCTTGGCGCGTGCGGCCTTGCGCTTCGCCATCTTCTCGGCATGGCGGCGGTTGATCTCTTCTTCGCTTTCGGCCACATCGGTCATGGCTTGGCCTCCAGTGCCGCCCGTACATGGTTCCGCTTCGGATGCCAGAGGCCGCGCTCGATCGCCTCCGCCATTCGCGCCTCGATCTCCTTCAGCGCGTCGGGGTTATGCGCCGCAAGAAATTGCCGAACCGTCTCATCGCCGAGATAGGCGCCATGAAGTGCATCGAAATGGTGATCCTTCACCGCGCCGGTTGTCGCAGCGAAGGCGAAAAGATAGTCGACCGTTGCGGCGATCTCGAAGCCGCCCTTATAGCCGTGGCGCATCACGCCGTTGATCCATTTCGGATTGGCGGCGCGGCCATGGACGATCCGGCCGATCTCCTCCGCGAGGCTGCGGATGCGCGGCGTCTCGGGCCGTGAATGGTCGTTGTGATATATCGCCGGCCTTGCGCCCGCGATATGGCGCACCGCCGCCGCAAGGCCGCCCTCGAATTGGTAATAGTCATCGCTGTCGAGCAGATCGTGCTCGCGATTGTCCTGGTTGTGCAGCACGGCCTCGACGGTCTTGAGCCGTGCGCGGAAGATCGCGGGTGCCTCTTGCCCGTCGGCGCCGGCGCCATAGGCGAAGCTACTCCACGCAAGATAGGCCTCAGCGAGCTCGCTTTCGCTCTGCCAACCGCGCTCATCGATGAGCGCCTGCAGCCCGGCACCATAAGCGCCCGGCTTCGAGCCGAAGACGCGATAGCCGGCGCGACGTGCCGCCTCGTTCGCCTCGAGGCCTTGCGCTTCGAGCGCCTTGCGGTCGGCGGCGACGCGCGCGGCAAGCGGGTTGATGCTCGGATCTTCATCGAGCGCCGCGACGGCACGCGCGGCGCTATCGAAGAGGTCGATGAGATTGGGAAACGCGTCGCGGAAGAATCCCGAGACGCGCAAAATCACATCGACGCGCGGGCGGTCGAGCAGGGAATGCGGTAGGATCTCGAAACCGGTGACGCGGCCGGTCTTTTCTTCCCATGTCGGACGCACGCCCATTAGCGCGAGGCCCTGTGCGACGTCATCGCCGCCCGTGCGCATATTGGCGGTGCCCCAGGCCGAGAGCGCGAGGCTCTTTGGATAGTTGCCGTGATCCTGCACATAGCGCGCGACGAGGAGCGATGCGGATTTCCAGCCGAGCTGCCACGCGGCGGGCGTCGGCACGGAGCGGCTGTCGAGCGAGAAGAAGTTGCGGCCTGTCGGCAGAACCTCGGGCTTCCCGCGCGAGGGCGCGCCCGAAGGCCCCGGCGGAACGAAGCGGCCATCGAGTCCTTTCAGCAGCCCCTCGATCTCGGCCTGGCCGCAGGCTGCGACCGCCGGGCGCAATTCGCGCGCGATCCATTCCAGCACCGCGCTTGTCGCGTGCCAATCCGGAGCGGCGGCGTGGGTCCCGTCGACAAGCTCGCGCGCGAGCTGTTCGAGCCGCTCGACCGTATCGCCGGTGCTGCGCCAAGCGCGGTCGCTCGCGAGCGCTGCGGGCCGCGGGCCCGACCACGGCGAGCCGAACTCGGCACTCAGCGGATCGAAGCCCAAGCCGAGATCGGCGGCGAGCGCCCGGATGAGCGAAGCTTGATGCGGTGCCGATCCGCGCGGCAGACGGGTGAGCGCGACGAGCAGATCGGGACTTTCGGGCGACTGGCCGAAAATGTGCAGCCCGTCGCGGATCTGCATTTCCTTGAGCTCGCAGAGATAGGCATCGAGCTTTAAGAGTGCCTGCGCATCGCTCTCGCCGGCGGCGATGCCGCAATCCCGATCGAGCCCGGTGCCGCGCACGAGATCGAGGATTTGCGCGGCCAAGAGCTTGACGCGGCGCGGGTCGCCCGAAGCCGCCGCATAATACTCATCGACAAGCCGCTCGAGCTCGCCGAGCTTGCCGTAGCTCTCGGCGCGGGTGAGGGGCGGGGTCAGATGATCGATGATCACGGCTTGCGCCCGGCGCTTCGCCTGCGCGCCCTCGCCGGGATCATTGACGATGAAGGGATAGAGATGAGGCAGAGCGCCGAGCGCCGCTTCGGGAAAGCATTCGGATGAGAGCGCGATCGCTTTTCCGGGCAGCCATTCGAGATTGCCGTGCTTGCCGAGATGCACCGCCGCATGGGCGCGGACGCTGTCGGTTAGCCAGGCATAGAAGGCGAGATAGCCATGGGGCGGTGGCAAATCCGGCGCGTGGTAGCTCGCTTTCGGAGCGATGTCGTAGCCGCGCGAGGGCTGCACCGCGACGATGATGTTGCCGCAGCGGATCGCCGGAATGGCGAAAGCGCCGCAATCGAGCCGGCTCTCGCGGAAGAACGGATCACGCTCGGGCGCGCCCCAGCGCGCTTCGACCTTTTCCTGCGCCGCCCGCGGCAGGCTCGCGAAGAAGGCCGCGTAATCGCTGCGCGGCAAAGTCTCTTCGGCATGCCGCGCGCGTCCCGCATTCGTCGGGCCTTCGAGCAAGCGGTGGATGAGCTCGTCGCCATCCTTCGGAATATCCGCGACGCCATAGCCGGCGGCGTTGAGCGCGTGCAGAATGGTGATGGCCGAGGCCGGGGTGTCGAGCCCGACGCCATTGCCGATGCGCCCGTCGCGATGCGGGTAGTTGGCGAGCACCAACGCGATACGTCGTTCCGCGGGCGGCGATCGGCGCAGCCGCGTCCAGTTGCGCGCAAGATCGGCGACGAAGCCGATGCGATCGGGTACGGCGCGATAAAGCGCGAGATCGGCCTCGGTCAAAGCATCGCGCGCGGGTTCTGCCTTGAAGGAGACGGCGCGGGTGATGATGCGGCCGTCGAGCTCGGGCAGGGCGACATTCATCGCGATATCGCGCGCATCGAGGCCGCGCGTCCCCGTCTCCCATGCTTCGACGCTGCTGCCCGCGAAGATCACTTGCAGCACCGGGCAATCGCAGCGCGCGAAAGGTCCGGCCTCGCCGGCGCCGGTCGAGACCGCAAAGCCGGTCGCGTTGAGCACGATGTCGGGCGGCGCCGCGGCGAGCGCTTCGTCGAGGATCGCAACCGCTTGCGCATCCTTGAGCGACGAAACGAAAAGCGGCAGCGGATTGATTCCGCGCGCTTCGAGCGCGGTGATGAGGTCGTCGACAGGCGCGGTGTTCGCGGCGAGCATCAGCGCGCGATAAAAGACGATCGTGGCGATGGGCGCGTTCGCGCGCCAATGCTTGCGGATTCCGGCGAGGCCGGGAAGATTCTCGCCCGGCCAATAATGCCCCGCCCGCAAGAGCGGCACCGGCTCGCGCCAGGGCGCCGTATGACCGATAAGGCTCGCGGCATAGCGCAGGAATTGCTCGGCATTGGCGCGGCCGCCCTCGGCAAGATAGCGCCAGAGCCGGTGCAGCGCCGTTGCATCGAGTGTCGAGGCGCGCGCGAGCTCGGCATCGGGCTGGTCGTCGCCGGGAAGAAGCGCCAGCAAGATCCCGTTCGCCCGCGCGATCTCGCCGAGCCGCTCGACGCCATGGTTCCAATAGCCGCGGCCGCCGAGAATGCGCGCGATCACGATCTTCGCCTTCTGCGCGACCTGCTCGACATAGAGATCGACGGAATAGTGATGGCCGAGCTTCAGGAGGCTCGCGAGGCGCAGGCTCGGCCAGGCGGGATCGGCGGCGGCGAGCGTCCTCTGCGCGGCGGCAAGGCAAGAGAGGTCGCTATCGGCGGCCGAGAGCACGATGATATCGCCCGGCGTCTGGCCGAGATCGACGGCCGCTGCGCCGTTGCTGATCGTGCCCGGCGTTGTCGCGAGAAGATGCATCAGGACCTCACGCGGTCGCCGTTGTGACTGCCGCTTCGATGCGGCGGCGATCGAGACCCTTGCGGCCGATCACGACGAGGCGCGAGGCGCGGGTCTCATCGCCGCGCCAGGGGCGATCGAAATATTGCTCGATCCGCGGCCCGACCGCTTGCACCACGGCACGAAACTCCTTGCCGGGCAAGTCGAGAAAACCCTTCACGCGCAGGATGTCGTGCTGCGCAATGACGTTTTCGAGCCGCGCGATCAACGCGCCGATATCCGTCACCGTCGCCAAAGCGACGGTGAAACTCTCGAAATCGTCGTGATCATGCGCCGATTCGAGGTCGTGCTGCGAGGGCCGCGAGGCAAGATCCTCCTCGGCGGCGGCCGACAATCCCAGCAGGACCTGCGGTACCACTTTGCCGAAGCTCGCCTTCACCTGCTTCGCCTGCGGTCGTAGCCGCGCGCCAATCTCCTTTTCGACGCTGCCGAGCATCGCGTCATCGGCGAGATCGGTCTTGTTGAGCACGACGAGATCGGCGCAGGCCAATTGATCGCCGAAGACCTCATCGAGCGGGTTATCGTGAACGAGCTCCGGCGTCGTATCGGCGAAGCGCCCCGCCGCGACGGCAGCCGCGTCGATCACCGCGACCACGCCGTCGACCGTGACGCGCGCCTTGATCTCGGGCCAGTTGAAAGCCTGCACCAGCGGTTTCGGCAAAGCAAGGCCCGAGGTCTCGATTAGGATATGCTCGGGTGGGTTCGGCCGGTCGAGCAGCTTCTCGAGCGCCGGCATAAAATCCTCGGCGACGGTGCAGCAGATGCAGCCATTGGCGAGCTCGACCACATCCTCGGCGGTGCAGTTCTCGATGCCGCAACCCAGAAGCAGCTCGCGATCGATGCCGAGCTCGCCGAACTCGTTGATGACAAGCGCGATGCGGCGGCCTTCGGCATGGACGACGAGATGGCGCAAGAGGCTCGTTTTGCCGGCACCGAGGAAGCCGGTAACGATGGTCGCAGGGATTTTGCGCATGAGATGTCCCCCTCACCCTCCCACGCGTTGCGCGGGTCCCTTCCTCTCCCCATCGGGGAGAGGGTTGGGGTGAGGGGGAATTTCTTTCAGAACCAGTGGCAAGCCGGCGGCCATGAAGATCACGCGATCCGCCCGCGCCGCGATGCGCTGATTGAGGCGTCCTGCGTGATCGCGAAAGCGCCGCGCCAACTCATTCTCCGGCACGATGCCGAGCCCGACCTCGTTCGCGACCATCACGATCGGCACTTTCATCTGCGGCAAGACGGCGAGAAGGCGCTCGATCTCATAGCCGATATCGCACGCGGCGCCGAGGAGGTTCGAGAGCCAAAGCGTCAAGCAGTCGATCAGAATCGGTTGACGCTGATCGTCGAGCGTCAGCAATCGATTGACGATCTCGAGCGGCTCTTCGATCGTGGTCCAGAGCGCGCCGCGCCGCGCGCGATGCGCGGCGATGCGCTCGCGCATCTCATCGTCGCGCGCCTCCGCGGTCGCGAGATAAAGTGCCGACGGATGGCGATTGGCAATGAGGTCTTCGGCGAAGCGGCTTTTGCCGGAGCGCGCGCCGCCCAAAATGAGCGAAAGCCGCGCCAACGGCTGATCGACCGCCGGTAACGTCGACGGGAGACGGATGTCCGGCAAGTGCACCTCCCTCCGAGGATGCTCGGTTGCAACGACGCGAGGCGGAGGTCTCCTGGCTCGGGGTCATCGACCGCTCCTTGCCTTCCCAGCGTCTCCACCAGTGGCACGTATGAAACGGTCTCGCCGCATACAGTTGCGGGGGCAGCGCCGGCGTCGCACCGGCTTCCCTGTCGCATCGCGAGGTGAAGCTAGCACGCCAATGCCGAGAGCGCTATCGTGCCGCGATGCTTCCCCGCCAAGGAAGCAAATCCGTCAAGGCGAGAGCAATCATGGCGCAATATGAGGTCACCGTTGCCGCGATACGGCAACTCTCACCGACGATTCGCGAGCTCGTTTTGCGCGCGAAAGATGGCTCGCCGCTGCCCTCCTACGGGCCGGGTGCGCATATCGAGGTCGCGGTCACGCTCGAGAGCGGCGCGCACGAGACCCGAGCCTATTCGCTGGTCGGCGGCACGGCGACCGGCGACGATCCGTCTGACACCTACCGCATCGCGGTCGAGCGTCGCGCCGATGGCGCTGGCGGGTCGCGCTTCCTCTGCGACAAGGTCGAGGTCGGATCGAGCCTTGGCATTTCCGCCGCGCGCAACGATTTCCCGCTCGAGACGCATCGCGCCAATCGCCTGCTCATCGCCGGCGGCATCGGCATCGTCCCGATCTATGCGATGGCGCGGCGGCTGAAGCGCGACGGCCTTGCTTTCACCCTCGCCTATATTGCGCGCGACCTGGATCAGATGGTCTATCGCGACGAGATCGCTGCGCTTCTCGGCGATAGCGCGATCTTCCACGAAGAGACGGGCGCGGCGGCGCCGCTCGATGTGAAGCCGTTGGTGAAAAAGCTCGCCTATCCGGCCGAAGTCTATGTCTGCGGCTCTTCCGCGCTGAACCAGGCGGTGGTCGCGGCGGCAAGCGCGGCAGGCCTCTCGCGACTGCAAATTCACGAGCAATGCTTTGCGCCGCCGCCGCTGGTCCGGCCGGAGAACACGGCCTTCGACGTGCTGCTGCGCCTCTCCGGTATCGAGCTTCATGTCTCGGCCGATGCCAGCATTCTCGAGACCATGCTGCAGCATGGCCACACGCCCAAATTCTATTGCGGGCGCGGCGAATGCGGTATCTGCCCGATGACCGTGGTTGCGGCCGACGGGCCGATCGAGCATCGCGACCACATTCTGAAGCCCGAGGAAAAAGCCGCGGGCAAGCGGATGTGCATCTGCGTGTCGCGCGTCAAAGGCACGCGGCTCGTGCTCGATGCTTAAAGCGGTGGCTGGTTGACGACGCCGACGCGCCAGCCATGGCCGACGCCGGGACCCGGAATGTGATCGATCCGCGTCAGCGATAAATTATCGATGGTGAAGGCGAGCGCGGTCTCGGGGGCAAGGTCGAGCGCCAAGGCAAGCGCCGCGCGAATCGTGCCGCCATGGGTGACGGCGAGGATGTCGCGCCCCGCGAATTGCTCGGTCAACCGCGCAATGGCACCGTGGACGCGGCGCATCAGCGCAACGAAGCTCTCGCCGCCGGGCGGCGTTTCATGCGCCGGCGCCAGCCATAAGCGATGCCACGCCTCGCCGCGTCGCGCCGCCAGCTCGTCATAGCGCACGCCTTGCCAATCGCCGAAATGCTGCTCGATGAGATCGGGCTCGATCGTCATGCCGGGTCCCGGGATCGTCGCGGGTCCGTCGAGGCCAGCGGCGACGAGCGCC
Organism: uncultured Rhizobiaceae bacterium; assembly: GCA_964391905.1. Lineage (GTDB taxonomy): Bacteria > Pseudomonadota > Alphaproteobacteria > ATCC43930 > CGMCC-115725 > CAIKMD01. The sequence continues at coordinate 5,428 of CAYMNX010000676.1, read as the reverse complement.
GCCGCCGTCATATGCGTGCGGCGAAGCGGACTCGTAACCCAGGTTGCTTCCGCGGGCAGACGCTTTGCCATTGCGGCAAAACTGGCCGCATCGCCGACCTCACACGGGAAATCCGTCTGGCCGTAGCAGCAGCCGCGATTGACCGTGACCGGCGCATGCCGCACCCACCACCAGCGCGTGGTGGCGCGCTCTTGGCTCACGGCGCCCAACTCGCGATCGCAAGCAAGGCGACGATCTCGGCACCTTGCTCGGTCGCGCCCAGCACGTCGCCGGTATAGCCACCGATCTGACGCCGCGCCATCCAGCCGAGAAGGAAGACGATGATCGCGGCCGCCACGCTCGCCGTAAGGCCGGCACGAATGCCGACGGTTAAAAGGGCGACGACGAGAGCGATGCCGCAAGCCGCGATGACGATGTTTTGCTCTGGCCGCCCCGCCGTGGCGCCGAGACCGTCGCTGCGTGCCGGCGCGAGCTGACCCATGACCGCCGGCAGAAGCCCCCGGGAGAGGGCGTGAGCGGCGATCAGCGCCGTCAGGACATGCTGGCCATCGGCGATGTGGTTAAGGGCCGTCACGCGCAAGGCCACGCTGAAGATGAGGGCGAGCGCGCCGTAAGCGCCCGTGCGGCTGTCGCGCATGATCGCGAGCTTGTCGTCGCGTGTCGTACCGCCACCGAAGCCGTCGGCCGTATCGGCGAGTCCGTCCTCGTGCAGGCCGCCGGTCGTGACCACCGTGGCGGCGACGCCGAGAAGCGCCGCAGCGAGTGCCGGCAGGCCGAGATCGAGCGCGATGATATAGACGATCCCGCCGATGAGGCCGACGATCACGCCGACCAGCGGAAACGCCCAGGAGGCGCTGGCAAGCGTGACGACCGTCGTTACCTCGGCGGGCTCGCCGTGTGACGACCATCGCGCCACAGGCAATCGCGTGAGGAAGGTCACGGCGGCCATAAATTCTTCGCGCCAAGTTTCGGCGAAGGCGCTCATAAAGAGAGTCTTAACCTAACCGCCCATTCCTGCCAACGTGCCCGGTTTCTGCTTGGCGGTCTGCCGCCGATGCGGGAAAGTCGCGGGAAGCAGAGGAGGAGATCTCGATGGCAGAAAAGCGCCCGCCGGCGACGCTCGATGAGATGCGATCGATCATTGCGTCTTTCCCTGGGCCCGACCGCGCGGCCGGCGAAGCAACGGCCGCACGCGAGGCGCAGCTGACAAAGCCCGCCGGCGCCCTGGGGCGGCTCGAAGAGATCAGCCAGTGGATGGCGACATGGCAAGGAAAGTATCCGCCGGCTTGCGTCCATCCGCGCATTGCCGTGTTCGCCGGCAATCATGGTGTGGCGCGACGTGGCGTCTCGGCCTATCCGGCCGAGGTGACGACGCAGATGGTGAAGAATTTCGTCGATGGCGGCGCGGCGGTGAACCAGCTCTGCCGTGCCGTCGATGCCGATCTGCGTGTCTATGAAATGGCGCTCGATCAGCCGACCGAGGATTTCACCCACGCACCGGCGATGAGCGCGGAGGAATGCGCCACCGCTATGGCCTACGGTATGATGGCGGTCGAGCCTGGCATCGATCTGTTGGCGGTCGGCGAGATGGGCATCGCCAATACCACCGCGGCGGCGGCGCTGAGCGCCGCGATCTTCGGCGGCGATGCGGGCCAATGGGTCGGGCCCGGCACCGGGGTTGTCGGCGAGGCTCTGCGTCGCAAGATCGCGGTGGTGGAGGAAGCCGTGGCCCTGCACAAGGGCGCGGCTCGAGACGGTTTTGATCTTCTCCGCCGCCTCGGCGGGCGCGAATTCGCGGCGATGGCCGGTGCAATCATGGCGGCGCGGATGGCGCGGGTACCGGTGTTGCTCGACGGCTATGCGAGCTGCGCGGCGGCGGCAGCCCTTTTTGCCGTTGATAAAACAGCGCTCGATCATTGTCTCGTCGCGCACCGCTCGGCCGAGCCGGGCCATCGCTTTCTGCTCGAGCGGCTTGGCAAGGCAGCCTTGCTCGATCTCGGTATGCGCTTGGGCGAAGCGTCGGGCGCCACCATCGCGATCGCCATCGTCAAAGCCGCGCTTGCCTGTCATAATGGCATGGCGACCTTTGCCGAAGCCGGCGTCAGTGGCAAGGAGCCGGGCGTCTCCTAAATGAGCCCTGACGTTGACTTGCCGGATGCCTGGACGCATCATGAAATCGCAACGAAAAATTGTGTCGATGCGCCACGGCGCACGGGGGAATGGGGAGGATTGGGAGAACACGGGATGACGACAGCGACCGAGCTTTTGCATGAGAAAACCGTCGATGGGCCGCCCCGTTTCACGGCCTTCGCGCATGTCAGCATGCCGTGTCGCGACCTCGAGGAAGGCAAGCGCTTTTATGGCAAGGTCCTGGGCGGCGAGCTGCGCGTCGATACGCCGACCTTCGCCTCGTTCCGGATTTGCGGCGTCGATGTCGGGATCGGCAATGTCGGCTGCACGTTTTTGGAGCCGAGCACGGAATACCCGCATTTCGCCTTCTTTTGCGGCCCGGATGAGCTGGTGCAGATGAAGGCGTGGCTTGCACGCTGCGGCATTCCGAGCTCGAATTTCTGGACGCGCGGCGGCGTCGAAGCGCTGATGTTCTTCCGCGATCCTTCGGGCAATATGATCGAGCTCTATTGCGAACGCGGCTTCAAGGATGCCGACAAGCTTCCGCGAGGACCGGCGCGGGGCCATGGCACCGCGGTCGATATCGAAAAGCTCCGTTATGCGGAGTGGAAGCTTCCCTGACGCGACTGTTGTTGTGCGGCGCGGGTGCCAAAGGGGTCGCGCTCGAACGCCAGGCAAACGAGCGAAACAAAGGCGATGGTGGTAACCGACTTCCAGGCAGGCTGGCGTGGATTCGTGGATGAGTTCGGCGGCTGAAATCCGGACGGCGCAACCGGCGCTTGGGACCAACGTCTCGATCAGCCTGCGCAAGCTCGTGCTGATCCGATGGGTTGCAGTCATCGGTCAGGCCGTCACGCTGCTCGTCGTCTATTTCGGCTTGGGCTTCGATCTTCCGATCAAAAGTGCCTTCGCCGTCGTCGCGGCCTCGGTCGTCCTCAACGCCGTCGCATCGCTGCCGCGCAGCGCCGGGGCGCGGCTCGGCGATCGCGAAGCGGCACTCTACCTCGCTTATGATACGCTGCAGCTCGGCATTCTGCTCTATCTGACCGGCGGATTGCAGAATCCATTTGCGATGCTGATGCTGGCGCCGGTCACTGTATCCGCCACGATCTTGTCGCGCTCTTCCGTCATTGGCCTCTCGGTGCTGACCGTGGTTGCAATCGCGGCGCTGGCGATCGTGCATCAGCCGTTGCCCGCGCGCGGCGGCACGCTGCTCGATCCGCCGCCACTCTATATGCTGGGAATCTGGACGGCGCTCGTCTGCTCGACGCTGTTCATCGCCGGCTATGCCTGGTCGATCGCCGCCGAGGCGCGCAAGATGCGCGATGCTTTCGCGGCGACGCAGTTGGCTCTTGCGCGCGAGCAGCGCATTTCCGCGGTCGGCAGCCTCGCCGCGGCGGCGGCGCATCAGCTCGGCTCGCCGCTCGCGACCATTGCCGTCGTCGCCAAGGAGTTGGCGCGCGAATTGCCGCCCGATTCCCCGCATGCGGCGGATGCCGAACTGCTTTTGAGCCAAAGCGAGCGCTGTCGCACGATCCTGACTGATCTCGTGCGCCAACGCGATGGCGAGCAAGGCTCGCCCTTCGCCCGATTGCCCTTCTCGGTACTGGTTGAAGCGGCCGGCGAGCCCTATCTCTCAGCGGAGATCACGGTTCACTACGAAGTCGCGGCAGGACGCGATGCCGAGAGCCGGCCGATCGAAGAGCCGCTGGTGCCGCGCAGCCCGGAGATCATGCACGGGCTCGGTAATCTCATCCAGAACGCGATTCAATTCGCGCAGGACGAGGTCGTGGTCACGACGAGCTGGAGCGAGGATACCGTGGCGGTCGATATCGTCGATGACGGGCCGGGCTTCTCGCCGGCGGTGCTCGCGCGTATCGGCGAGCCCTATATCTCCGGCCGCGCCGCGCCCCTGCAGACGATCGGGACGCCGCATATGGGGCTCGGCATCTTCATCGCGCAAAGCCTTTTGGAGCGCACCGGCGCCCGGCTGAGCTTTGCCAATCTATCGGATGGCGGGGCGCAGGTGGTGATCGAGTGGCGCCGTCACCGCCTTGCAGCCATCGAGCCCATCGTCGCTTTGCAGGAGGCGAATGAATGACTGAGGAACGCGATCTATCGCCGCCGGAAGGAAATCCGTCAGATGCGCTGGCGGGGCAGCCGGCAAGCGAGCGCACGCTGCTGATCGTTGATGACGACGAGCCGCTCTGCCAGCGCTTGGCCCGGGCGATGGAGCGCCGCGGCTTCATCGTGCGCACGGCCGACAGCGTTGCGGCAGGCGTCGCGGCGGCGACGGAGCTGCAGCCGGTTTTTGCGGTTGTCGACCTTCGTCTCGCCGATGGCAGCGGTCTCGACGTCGTCAAGGCGCTGCGGAAATACAAACCCAGCGCGCGCATCGTCATGCTGACGGGCTACGGCAATATCGCCACGGCGGTCGCGGCGGTGAAAGCCGGCGCGGTCGACTATCTGCCGAAGCCGGTCGATGCCGATGCGGTGGAGCGCGCGCTGCTCGCATCCGATACGGCGCTGCCGCCGCCGCCCGAGGATCCGATGTCGGCCGACCGCGTACGCTGGGAGCACATCCAGCGCGTGTTCGAGCAATGCGACCGCAACGTCTCGGAGACTGCGCGGCGGCTCAAAATGCATCGCCGCACGCTTCAGCGCATCCTCGGCAAGCACGCGCCACGGAACTGAAACAGCACGTTGCCGATCGTGGTGCTATGCGGAAACGCTGATCGATGTCCCATCACGCGCTGATCGCTGTGCGGGGCGGTGCGGCATAACCCGGCCCTAACGGAAAGGCGGGTCGCAGAGTCACGCGAACGTCGCGCAAAGCGGCTAGGTTCCGGAACCCGGCCCGCTCGCCACAGGCGGGTCGGCCAGGTTTTGCTTGCCTCCCCCCTGCCCTTTCCATAAGAGGTAGCCCCGTGACCCAAGCCGATCTCATCCCCTTGGTCGAAAAGCTGAAAGGCGCGCGCGTCATGTGCGTGGGCGACCTGATGCTCGACCATTATATCTATGGCCGGGTCGAGCGGATTTCGCCCGAGGCGCCGGTTCCGGTGCTCCATCTCGAGCGCGAGGAGCGCACGCTCGGCGGCGCCGGCAATGTCTTGCGCAACCTTCACGCGCTCGGCGTCGAGACCTGCTTCATCTCGGTGATCGGCGCCGACCCCACCGGCCGCGAGGTCACCAGCATGGTCGCGAGCCTTGGCGGCGCCGAGGCCCATGTCCTGGCCGAGCGCGGCCGGACGACCACCTTGAAGACGCGCGATCTCGCGGGCACGCCGCCCGTGCTGCG
>CAYMNX010000675.1:0-12443 GCA_964391905.1 uncultured Rhizobiaceae bacterium | reverse complement strand
TCTTCTTCTTCGCCGGGTGCTGGGCCAAGGAAACCGGCGTGCTCGTTCCCCGTTGGAGATTGGGGGTGACGCGATACACCGGAACCGACAAGGAACTGCGGGTTTAGCTGACGTACGACAACGCGTGTCAGGATAGCCATGCCTTCTCAGCGTCCGCGCTCGACCGCCCGTGTCGCCGGCCACCCGATCCATCCCATGCTGGTGCCGATTCCGGTTGTGTGCTTTGTCGGCACATTTTAACCGATCTTGCTTACTGGGGTACCGCCGACATGATGTGGGCGGATTTCTCCGCTTGGCTACTGACGGTGGGGCTCGTCGTCTCGATCTTCGCGGTGATCGCCGGGCTCGTGGACTTCGCGGGTGACAGAAGGATCCGAACCTTGCCTCAGTCATGGATCCACGGCCTCGGCAACGCCGTGGCCCTGATCCTCGCCATTCTGAATGCGCTCGTGCACACGCGCGACGCCTATAGCTCGGTCGTGCCGACCGGCCTCATTCTGTCGGCCCTCGTCGTCCTGATCCTGCTTGTCACCGGCTGGATGGGCTGGGACATGGTCTATCGCCACGAGGTCGGCGTGGGCAAGGAGATCGATCGGTGAAGCCGCCATCCAATTATTTCGGTGCCTCCGCGCTCTTGTTGCTCGTTGCCGCTGCCCCCGCTCTTGGCGATCCGCACGATCAGGTCGGGCCTCATCCTGATCTGCCGGCGATTCAACAATATCTTCTACCGCCGATGCATCTGGCAAAGGTTGTCGGTTGGCAGGCCGGCCAGATGCCGACGGTGGCGCCCGGGCTGCACATCCAGGCCCTCGCCACCGAGCTGAAGAACCCGCGCTCGCTCTACGTCCTGCCTAATGGCGACATCCTGGTGGTCGAGACTGCGGGACCCGAGACGCCGCCGCCGCGCCGGCCGAAGGACTTGGTGATGGGCTGGGTCGAGCAGCAGACTCATTCGAGTGAGAAGGGGCACGACATTCTGCTGATCCGAATCGACGCGGCGGGCCAGCCGACCCTGAAGCGCGTGTTCCTCGATCACTTGAATTCGCCGTTCGGCGTGGTGCTGGTTGGAAGCGATCTCTACGTCGCCGACACGGACGCCATATTGCATTTCAAATACCAGCCGGGCGAGACGACGATCACCGATGCCGGGAGCAAGCTTTGCGACCTGCCGGGTGGTCCCATCGATCATCATTGGACAAAGAGCCTGACGGCGAGCCCGGACGGAACCAAGCTCTATGCCGGCGTTGGCTCCAACAGCAACATCACCGAGAACGGGATCGAAGCGGAAACAGATCGCGCCTCGATCTGGGAGATCGATCGCGCGACCGGTGCGCATCGGCTCTATGCGACCGGGCTGCGCAATCCCAACGGGCTGACCTTCGAACCCAAAACCCACATGCTCTGGGCGGTGGTCAACGAGCGCGACGAACTTGGTCCCGATCTCGTGCCCGACTACATGACATCAGTGAAGCCAGGCGCGTTTTATGGCTGGCCCTACAGTTACTGGGGCCATCATGTCGATCCGCGCGTCATGCCGCAGCGGCCGGACTTGGTCGCCAAGGCAATCGAACCGGATTATTCGCTCGGCTCTCACGTCGCGCCTTTGGGGATGGTGTTCTACGAGGGAACCAATCTGCCTGCGGCTTACCGCGGCGGGGCATTCATTGGCGAGCACGGCAGTTGGGACCGTCCGGTGCTCAGCGGTTACAAGGTCGTTTATGTGCCATTCACCGATGGGCGGCCGAGCGGCATGCCGCAGGACGTCGTTACCGGCTTTCTGACAGACGGCGACAAGGCGCGTGGTCGGCCCGTCGGTCTTGCCGTGGACTCTCATGGCGCATTGCTTGTCGCAGACGATGTCGGCAACGCCGTCTGGCGCGTGACGGCCGCGGGACCCTGACCTGCGTATCATGACGCGCTTACTCACAACCCGTAGGTGCGGCGTTTCATCTCCAGGATATGCTCGCCGCATGACGAGCATGCGCGTGGGCGGCAATCGGTTCTTGCCCGCCGACGCAGGAGACGGCTCCTAGACTTTCAGCACGAGCGATCCGGTGCTGCGCCGGCTTTCAAGGTCCTGATGCGCGTGAACGATCTCGGCAAAGGGATAGATGGTGTACTGGTTGCGCGGAAGGATGCCATCCTTGATCGCCGCCAGCACTTCTTGGGCGCGGGTTTGATACTCTCCCGTGTTGGCATTGTAGGTCGAACCGCTGAATTTCGTCAGGTAAAGGCCATTGTGTTGCAGCAGAATGGGATCGAAGGGCTCGATCATGCCGGAGGTCTGGCCGAAAGACACCATCATCCCGTAGCGACAAAGGCACTCGAGCGACTTGAGGAAGGTATCGACGCCCACGCCATCATAGACGACATCGACGCCTTGCCCGCCGGTCAGCGCCTCGACTCGCGCGACGAAGTCCTCCCGGTCCATCGCGATGACATGGTCGCAGCCAAGGTCGCGCGCCCGTGCGACTTTGGCCTCGCTGCTTACCGTGCCGATGACGATCGCGCCCAAATGCTTCGCCCAGGCGGTAAGGATCGAGCCGACCCCGCCGGCTGCCGCATGCAACAGGATCTTGTCGCCGGCCTTGACGCGATAGCAGGAGCGAATCATGCCCTGAACGGTGATGCCGCGATAGAGCAGCGCGGCGACGTCCGTGTCGGCGACATCGTCCGGCAGCTTGATGATGCGATCGGCGGGAAAAAGCCGTACCTCCGCATAGGCGCCGATCGTCAGCGTCGCGGTCGCATAGGCGACGCGAGCGCCGGGCGTAAGCGTGGTGACGCCCGGACCCACCGCCTCGATAATGCCGACGCCTTCGAGCCCCGGCGTGAAAGGGAGGGGCAGTTTCGCCATCGCGTGGGCAGGGGCGGTGCCGCGGCGATAATGAATATCGGCGAAGTTGATGCCGATCGCGGTCTGCCGTAGCCGAACTTCGCCCGGACCGGGCTTGCCTGGATCAAGATCGACGATCCGCATCACCTCGGGGCCACCGGTCTTCTCCACGACGACGGTCTTGGCCATCGCAGTCACTCCTTATCTACTTCTGTTGAGGTTGGCGCCCGCGGCCGGCCAAGCGCACTGGGCCGTAGATTCAATTTCCCTTCATGCGCTGCCAGGTCGCTTTATAGCGCTGCACCAGCCAGCGATTGAATTCGCGCTGTGATTCTTCCTGCCACGAGTAACGTCCACGCGCCGCAAAGCGCGAGCGCAAGCCGATCGGGATGAGCGCGTCGACGTGAAGATCTTGAGCGACGATCGTGCGGGTCGATTGCATGTCGACATTGAGGCGCTCAGCGAAAAGCGGCTCGTGCATGGCGCCGGGTGCCACCAGCCAGCCGCGCGTCATCATCAGTTCGTTGGCCGAAATCGCGTGGAGGAACATGTAGGTGATCTGGTCCGGCCGAACCACCAGCGACAAAGTGGGCGGCACCTGGCCGAAGAAGAAGCGGTTGTGCTCGATCTCGCTCAGCGCCGGAAAGGTCGGCAGCAAGGATTTATGGGTCGGATTGAAGCTCGCATCGCGATGTTTGGTGCCATTGAAGCGAAAATAGCCAGCCGTGTCGTCCGGCAGCACCGGAAAGCTGCTCATGCTGCTTGGTGCGACATCGTGCAAGGGCCCGGCGTGAAGCTTGTTGGCGTGATATCCGTCATTGTTGTTTTCCATCATCACCTTCCAGTTCCAGGGGAATCTGGTCGGCGGATCCGGAACCGGCCCTTCGGCGATCTCGAGTTGGAAATTGGCGAGGGCTTCGGTCAAGGCGGCGAGCCGCGGTTTCAGGGGCGGCGCATCCTTGTCGAAATTGACGAAGATAAATCCGTTCCAGGTCTCGACTTTGAATTGCGGCAGCTTGATGCAGGTCTTGTCGAAGCCCTGCGCCTTATTCATCGCTGGCGCGCCGATCAGCGCACCGTCGAGGGCATAGGTCCAATGATGATAGGGGCAGATGAATTCTTTGGTATTGCCGTGGCCCTCGGCCACCAGCATCGCGCGATGCTGGCACACGGTCGACAAGGCCTTGATCTCGCCTCCTTCAGTCCGCACGACGACGATCGGCTCGCCGATATGCATCGAGGTGTAAAAATCGCCCGGTTTGGGGATCCAGCTCTCGCGCGCAACGCAAAGCCACTCGTGATTGAAAAGCGCTTCTTTCTCGAACTCGAAGAACTCGTCCGCGACATAAATCTCGGGCGGCAGCATCTGGGCTTCGTTGACGTCTAGCACCGAGCTGTCGAGGCTCTCGAAAAACGCATCATCGAGGACCGGTCGTTTCATCATCGCTCTCCGAGCTCCGCGCCTTTCGTGTCGTGCCGGATCGAACAGTGCACAAGTCGCGCCAGCGAGCCGCGACATGGCGGCCAAGGCTATGTCCCGCCTCGTGCGCGATCTTGCCTAAGGGCGTACCATCTTCTGCATGCGGAAGAGGCAGGCCACTTCGTCTCTGCCCTGCCCGCGAAACAAGCTTTTGTGTGCGGCGGAACAAGAACAGCGTGCTTGCTGATCTTACGCTCCGCCAGAACGGAGATAGAACCCCGCCATGCTCACAGCCGGCAAGCGGGCGCTCCCAATAGCGCTGCGACAGCAGCATTCGAGGAAAGACAGGGGGTTCGGCGTGGATCGGCTTCTCATCAATCGTCGCTCGGCCTTGGTTGGCGCAAGCGCGACAGCGCTCCTTGCGGCGCTGCCGCGGCCGCTTCGCGCCGAGGAGGAACCGCGCCGCGGCGGCGTGCTCACGGTCCAGACTTTCTCGGATTTGCATACGCTCAACCCGGCACTCCGCGCTTCTTATGCGATCCATATCTTCACCAGCAAGATGATCGAGCCGCTGGTCGAGCTGGGGCCCGGCGAGAAGCCAGTGCCGAAACTTGCGACGGGGTGGGAAAGCTCGCCCGATGGGAAGACAATCACCTTCAAGTTGCGCGAAGGCGTCGAATGGCACGATGGCAAACCCTTCACCGCCAAGGACGTGCAGTTCTGTGCGATGGAGATGTGGAAAAAGTATCAGAACTACGGAAGCTTGCTGCACAAGGACCTCGCGGGCGTCGATGCGCCCGATGACCACACGGCCATTTTCCACTACGACAAGCCGATGCCGCTGCCCTTGCTGTTGCGCGCAGCGCCGGAGCTTTGCTACGTCGTGCCCCGTCACGTCTACGAAGGCACCGATACTCTCAACAATCCGGCCAATCTCGCGCCGATTGGCACCGGCCCTTACAAATTCGTCGCCTACGCGCCCAACCAGCATGTGATCGTCGAGCGCAACCCGAATTACTGGGTTCCGGGCCAACCCTATCTCGATCGCATCATCATCCGCGTCATCCCCGATGCGGCCGCCGCTACGGCTGCGCTCGAGGCGGGCGATACGCAGATCAGCTTCTTTTCGACCTTGCCGCGCACCGATCTTGCGCGTCTCGCCAAGGACCCGAAATTCCGCGTCGGAACCCAGGGCAACGAAGCCTATACGATCTTCAACACGCTTGGCTTCAATATGCGCAAAAAGGAGCTCGCCGATCTGCGCGTGCGGCAAGCCTTCGCCCATGCGCTTGATCTCGAATTCTATGCCGAGAATTTCCTTCTCGGCTACGGCAAGCGCGCCCATGGTCCGATTCCGGCGTCGTCGCCTTTCTTTGTCCCTGGCGCGGCGACGGATTATCCCTTCGATCTGAAGAAAGCGGAAGCGTTGCTCGATGAGGCCGGCTACAAGCGCGGCCCCGATGGTAGCCGCTTGTCGATGCGGTTGATGCCCAACACGTCGGATGACATCCACATGTTCGCCACCTTTATCCAGCAATCGCTTGGTAAGATCGGCGTCAAGATAGAGACTCAGACTTTCGATGCGCCCGGCTATATCGCTCATGTCAATCGCGATTGGGATTTCGAGCTCGCGACCGATACCAATCTTTTCCGCGGCGATCCCGGCGTCGGCTCGACCATCTGGTATCATTCCGGCATCCCGCCCGGCACACCCTGGAGCAATCAGTGGGGGTGGAAGTCGGACGAGCTAGATCGTGTCACCGACGCCGCGCTGGTCGAGCTCGACCCGGCCAAGCGCAAGGCGCTCTATGCCGAGTTCACGAAGATCGGGAGCTCAGAGATTCCGGTGTGGATGGCGATCGAGCAGGTCATGGTGTCCGCCACCAATGCGAAGCTGCGCAACGATCACAATACGCCGCGCTGGCCCGGCACGTCCTGGGCAGACGTCTGGCTCTCTGCCTAGCATGCGCATTCTGCGGCTCGCACTCCATCGCCTTGCGACGAGCCTGCCCTGCCTCGCGATCATCCTGCTGGGCCTATTCCTATTGTTGCAGCTGGCGCCGGGCGATGCGGTCGATGCGCTCATGGGAAAAATGGGCAGCGGGGATGTGGCGCTGGCCGAGCAGCTGCGCCAGCACTACGGGTTGAGCGATGGCGTGGCAACGCGTCTCCTCGTCTATTTCTGGCATCTGATCCGTTTCGATCTCGGCGATTCCGTCGCCTTCGACCAACCGGTGGCCGCCGTCATCTTCGCGCGCATGCCAGTGACGCTCTTGCTGATGCTGAGCGCGCTGGCCTTCGCATTCGCTGCCGGCACGGCGATTGGGATTCTTGCAGCACGGCGCGTCAATCGCTGGCCCGATACAGTGATCTCGACGCTCGGTCTCATTTTCTATGCGACGCCTTCCTTCTGGTTCGGTCTCATGGGCATTCTCGTCTTCAGCGTCGATCTCAGATGGCTGCCTTCGGGCGGGCTCAGCGATCTGGGCGCGGGCTTTACCGGCTGGCGGTTTGTGGTCGATGTTGCCGTTCACCTCGTCCTTCCGACGGCGACCCTTGCGCTCATCTACCTCGCCATCTATCTGCGTATCATGCGCGCCTCGATGCTCGAAGTGATGACACTCGATTTCGTGCGCACCGCCAGGGCCAAGGGCTTGCGAGAGGCCGGGGTGCTTTTGCGCCATGTGCTGCGCAATGCGCTTTTGCCGATGGTGACGATCGCCGGCTTGCAGGTTGGCGGCATGCTCGGCGGGTCGGTCGTCGTCGAAAGCGTCTTCTCGCTGCCGGGACTTGGCAGCCTTGCCTATGAGGCGGTCGTCCAGCGCGATCTCAATATGCTGATGGGCATCGTGTTCATGTCGGCGCTCCTGGTGATCGCGGTCAATTTTCTGATCGATCTGCTCTATGCCCGGCTCGATCCGCGCATCGATGCCGGCGCTTGACGGGATCGCAATGGCATTCGCAAGGCGGGTCGCAGGCTCACCGGTCACGATCATCGGCGCCTTCCTGCTGCTGCTCGTTCTCGTCATGGCGGCAACAGCCGGGTGGCTCTTTCCTGGCGATCCTTTGGCCTTGGCCGGTCGGCCGCTGCAGTTGCCCTTCGCCAATGCGAAGTTTCCGCTCGGCACCGATTCGGTCGGACGCAATATCGCGGCACAGCTTTTCTATGGCGCGCGGACATCGCTCCTGATCGGATTTGCCGCAACGGCGCTGGCGGTCGCCGTCGGCGTCCTCATCGGCGCCATCGCGGGATTTTACGGGCGCTGGATCGACACGGCATTGATGCGCGTGACCGAAGCGTTTCAGACGGTGCCGAACTTCCTGCTTCTCCTCGTCCTGATCGTCATCTTCGGTTCGAGCATCGGCACCTTGGCGCTAGTCATCGGTGCCGTTTCCTGGACGGCGCCGGCGCGGCTCACGAGGGCCGAGTTCCTGACCCTGCGCAACCGCGAATTCGTCCAGGCTTGTCATGTTATCGGCATGCCAGATTGGCGCATCATCTTCTGCGAAATTCTGCCGAATGCGCTGCCCCCGGTGATCGTCTATGCGGGCGTCGTGATGGCGCTCTCGATCCTTTTGGAAAGTGCGCTGGCTTTTCTCGGACTCGCTGATCCCAACGTTGCGTCCTGGGGCAATCTCATCGCCGATGGCCGCCGCGTGCTGCGGGCCGATTGGTATGTCGCGGCTTTTCCGGGCCTCGCAATCCTTATCACTGTGCTTGCCATTTCGCTGATCGGCCAAGGCCTCAATGATCTTTTCAATCCCAAGCTGAGGCGGCGGTGAGCGCGCTCCTCAGCATTGAGGATCTCTCGATCCGCTTGCCGCGCGGCGCCGATCGCGACTACGCCGTTAGTGAGGCGAGCCTCGCACTGTCGGACAACGAAATTCTGTGTGTCGTCGGCGAAAGTGGCTCGGGAAAGTCGATGACGGCGTCGGCAGTCCTTGGTCTCTTGCCGCCGGGGGTCGCGATTGCCGGCGGCCGCATTGTCTTTGAGGGCAGGGATCTGCGTCAGCTCGCACCGGCGGCGTTGCACCGGCTCCGCGGGGCGCGCATTGGCATGATTTTTCAAGATCCGATGACCGCCCTCAATCCCCTCCACCGCATCGGCGATCAGATCGCCGAGACCTTCCGCATCCACACCCAATTACGGCGGAGCGAGGTGCGCGAGAAGGTCCTGGCCCTGCTCGGGAAAATGCGCATCCCCGATCCGGGCGGCGCCGCACGCGCCTATCCGCACGAGCTTTCGGGTGGCCAACGCCAGCGCGCCATGATCGCGATGGCGCTCGCCCTCGAGCCGCGCTTGCTGATCGCAGACGAGCCGACGACGGCCCTTGATGTGACCACGCAGGCACAAATTCTCGCGCTCATTCGCGAGCTCCAGGCGCGGAACCAGATGGGCGTTCTCTTCATCACCCACGATTTCGGCGTTGTCGCCGAGATCGGTACCCGCATCGTGGTAATGCGGCATGGACGGATCGTCGAACAAGGCTCGGCAGAGGCGGTGCTGAGCCGGCCGCAGCACAGCTATACGAAGGAGCTGATCGCGGCGGTTCCGTCGTTGCGGCCGCCGAGGGCGCGCAACCAGCCGCCAGCACCCGAAATACTTTCGGTGCTCGATCTTGAAAAGACCTATCGCCGTGGCGGCCGAACGACGGCGGCACTCAAGAGCGTCACCTTGACCTTGCCGCGCGGCTCGACGCTCGGCATCGTCGGCGAAAGCGGCTCCGGCAAAACCACCTTGGCGCGTTGTATCGTCCGGCTGTTGCAACCCGATCGGGGCGCGATCGAGGTCGATGGCCGGGAAATTGTCCGTCTGACGCGCCAGGAATGGCGCGCCCATGCCGCGGGCGTCCAGATGGTCTTCCAAGACCCATACACATCGCTCAACCCCCGCCGGCGCGCCGGCGACCTCGTCGCCCAGGGACTAATGCTGCATGGCGTGTCGCGCGCCGCCGCGCGGGCACGGGCACGCGAGCTCTTCGCGCTGGTCGGACTCGATCCGGCAGCGGTGGATCGCTACCCGCATGAATTTTCCGGCGGCCAACGCCAACGCATCGGTCTTGCGCGTGCGCTTGCGCTCGATCCCAAGATCCTCGTTGCCGACGAGCCGGTGTCGGCGCTCGATGTTTCGGTTCAGGCTCAGGTGCTGGCCTTACTCGCGCGGCTGCGCGAGCAGCTGGCGCTCTCGATGATCCTCATCACGCATGATCTGCGTGTTGCCGCGCAGATCTGCGACCGCGTCGCCATCATGCAGGAAGGTGCTGTGGTTGAAGACGGGCTCGCGGCAGAAGTGCTGACGCGGCCACGCCATCCGTACGCGCAGAAATTAATCGCTGCGGTTCCTGGGCGCGACTGGCAAATGGCGCGGGCGGCCGCGCCGGCGGCTGGGTGAGTGCCCGCCGCAATTCGAGGTCGTCAATTTCTGCTCAAAGATTCAGCAGCGGGTTTCGCGCCGAAGGTCACGCTGAGCATGCTCATCGAGGCCGAGTAGACGCCATCGCTTTCGATGGTTGCCGGATCGTCGCCGGCAGCTCCGGCGATATAGAGCAATGGATAATAGTGATCGGGGGTCGGCACCGACATGGTCGCGTCCTCCCCGACCTTCTCGTAATCGACGATCGCGGCAAAGTCGTGGGCGAGCAGCTTGTCGCGCACGAAGTCGTTGAACCGGCGTGCCCAATCATAGGCGAAGTCATTGTCGTAGCGCCGGAATACGTGGAGGTTGTGCACGATATTGCCGGAGCCGAGGACGAGAACGCCTTCATCGCGCAAGCTTGCGAGACGTTGGCCAATCTCGAAATGGAATTGCGGTGGCTTCGTCATATCCATGCTGAGCTGAACTACCGGCACATCGGCATCGGGGTAGGCTTTGCACAACACCGACCAGGTGCCGTGGTCGAAGCCCCAGGATTGACGATCGAGCACCACGAGCAGTGGCGAAAGAATGTCGCGCACGCGCGCGGCCAAGGCGGGGTCGCCCGGCGCGGGATAGCGCATATCGAACAGCGCCTGCGGAAAGCCCCCGAAATCATGGACGGTCGGCGGCTGTTCCATCGCGGTCACACTCGTTCCACGTGTGCACCAATGCGCCGAAATCACGAGGATCGCTCGCGGCTTGCCGATTTCGCGGCCGACGCGCGCCCAAGTCTGTGTCCAGCGATTGTCCGCCAGGGCGTTCATCGGCGTGCCGTGGCCGAAGAACACGGCCGGCATCCGCTCCGCAGTGTGACTCATCAGCAGCACCCCCACCAAAGGCGGGAAAGGCTAGGCGATTGGGGTTGAGGTTTCTTGCCCGGCCGAGCCCCAATCGTTGACCGGCACAGTTAGCATGGATCTTGCATCGCTGCTTTTGTTGCTTGCGCAAATCCGTAGGGAATGGGGTTTGGCGATGCTGATGAACGGCTCATATTTTACCACGGAAGCTTATCCGGAAGACCGGCGCATCGACGCGTGGAAAGAGGCGCTGAGCCGGCTCTCCTTGACTACCAAGCGGATCGACGACGAGACGCAGCTCTATGCGAGCGCGCGCTCGATTATTTCGCCGCTTGGCATTTCTTTCGCGCGGATTGCCTCGAGCCCGCAAGAACTCTCGAGCCTTGCGCGGCGCGGCGAAAACGGGGTCTGGGTCGCTTTGCATCTCGAGGGGCGCGGCCGCCTCGCGGCTAAGAACGTGGTTACCGAGCTCTCGCCGAACGACATCATCTATGGTCCCTTCGGGACGCCCTTCAGCATGTCGTTCGAGGGCGATTTCTGCCAATTCTTCATCAAGGTGCCGCAGGTCGTGCTGGAATCGCGGCTGGTAAAGCCCTTGGCGCTGCGTGTCGGGCATAGCTCGGGGCGGAGCGGTCTCGGTCATGTCTTCGCCGGCATGCTCGGCTCGATCGCGGAGACAATCGAGAAACTCGTCCCCGATCAGATTCGGCCCATCGAAATCGCGTTGACCGAGTTTCTCGCAACTTCCCTTGTCAGCGACGTGCCGGCGGGAACCTTGCGCGGCGCGACGGGCACGCAAATGGCAACCCTCAACCGCATTTGCCAATTGATCGAGGCGCGGCTCGGTGAGCATGAATTCAGCCGCGATACGGTCGCTGCCGAAGAGGGGATTTCGCCGCGCTACGTGCAGAAGCTCTTCGAGAATGCCGGCGAGACTTTCGCCCATTATTTGCGGCTGCGCCGACTCGAGCGCTGCCGCGCCGAGTTGATCAATCCGCTCTACGCACATCTCTCGATCACCGATATTTGCTTCCGCTGGGGCTTCAACGATTCGGCGCATTTCAGCCGCGTGTTCCGTGAGCAGTATGGAACCTCGCCGCGCGCTTATCGAAAGCGTGTCGGCGACGCTCTCTCGGGCAGCATGCTCTTGACTGCGGGCCGCGGCTGGCCCGATAGCGCCGGCAAGGCGCTGCGTCGTGCCACCATCCAACCGGAAGAACCGCAGCCGGCAACAAGCAAACCGGTCGAGCGCGCGGTGCGCCAGAATCTCGTTCTTCCCGATAGCATCGATTTGAAGATCAGCGCTGCGCTATCGGGGCCAAAGCATCACTACCTCCCAGCCAACGATAAGACGGTGCATTGGGGCTACTTCAGCAAATCGCTTGCCCCGGCGCTCACGGTCGATTCCGGTGACATCGTCACCATCGAGACGCTGACACATCATGCGAACGACGATTTCGAGCGCATGGTCAAAGGCGATTCGGGCGCCGAGAGCGTCTTTCACTGGACGAAGGAAGGGAAGCGCATCGCCCGGCGCGGCGCGGGCCCCATGGATGCGTCAGTCTATGGCAGGGGTGCCGGCGAAGGCTTCGGCGTCCATCTCTGCACGGGCCCGGTCGCGGTCAACGGTGCCGAGCCGGGGGATGTGCTGGAATTGCGCATCCTCAACGTGCGGCATCGGCCGAGCGCCAATGCGCTTTATGCGGGACGCGCCTTCGGCAGTAACGCCGCGACGTGGTGGGGATATCACTACAACGATCTTCTCACCGATCCGAAGCCGCGCGAGGTCGTGACGATCTACGAGATCGATTGCATGGCGGGAGAGTATGCGCGCGCCGCCTATAGTTTTCGCTGGACGCCGCAGCGCGATCCTTCGGGCGTGCTGCATTCGACGATCGACTATCCTGGCGTTCCGGTCGACCATTCGACCATTGTTGAAAATCACAATGTGCTGAAAGGCATCAAGATTCCGC
>CAYMNX010000674.1:0-6462 GCA_964391905.1 uncultured Rhizobiaceae bacterium | reverse complement strand
CAACCGCAACCCGGTGCAGATGCTCGAAAGCGGACCGGCCGCCGGCGCGCTCGCTGCGGCGTTTTTCGGCGCTCGGGATGATGTCGCCGATCTCCTCGCCTTCGATATGGGCGGGACGACGGCGAAAGCGAGCGTCGTGCGCGACGGCCAGCCGGCGATTGCCGAAGGCTATTATGTCGGCGGCTATGCCTCGGGCCATCCTGTCATGCTGCCGGTCGTCGATGTGGTCGAGGTCGGCGCCGGCGGCGGCAGCATCGGCTGGATCGATAGCGTCGGCGCGTTGAAGGTCGGGCCCAAGAGCGCCGGCGCCTCGCCCGGCCCCGTCTGCTATCGCACCGGCGGCGAGGAGCCGACCATCACCGATGCCAATCTCGTCCTCGGCCGGCTCGATGGCGACAATTTCCTCGGCGGCGAGATGAAGCTCGACAGGGCGGCCGCGCGCCTGGCGCTCAAGACGAAGCTTGCCGACAAGCTCGGCCTTACCGTCGAGGAAACGGCGCTCGGCATGCTCAAGATCGCGGTCGCGCATATGACGCTGGCGGTGCGCGGCGTCTCGATCGAGCGCGGTTACGACCCGCGCGATTTCGTGCTCGTCGCCTCGGGCGGCAATGGCGGCTTGCATGCGCCGCTGATCGCTCGCGAGCTGTCGATCCCCAAGGTCATCCTGCCGATCCTGCCGGCACATTTCTCCGCGGTCGGCATGCTGATGACCGACATCCGGCATGATTACGTGCAGACCCATGCGCGCAGCATGGCCGAGGCCGATTTCGCCGCGCTGAAGCAGATCTGCGATACCTTCATCAAGGAAGGACAGGCGCTGCTCGCGTCCGAGGGGATCGAGCCGGCGCAGCAGAAGATCCAGCTCTCGCTCGATATCCGCTATGTCGGGCAAGAGTTCTATCTCAACGTGCCGGTCACCTACGACGAAATCCTGCGCGCGGATCGCGAGGGTATCCGCCGCCACTTCGACGCGCTGCATCAGCGCCACTATGGTCAGAGCGCGGAGAGCCGGCCGGTCGAGATCGTCAACATTCGCGCCAATGCCTTGGGCGCGCGCGCCAAGATGGATTTCCAACCGCCGGCGCCGGGCGGCGGCGAAACCCCGCCGCGCCAGCGCGATGTCTATCTGAGCGATGCAAAGAAGCCGACGCGCTGCGCGATCTACGATCGCGGCGCGCTCGCACCCGGACGCCGCATCAAAGGGCCGGCGATCATCGAGGAAAGCGCCTCGACCGTCCTCCTGCAGGAGGGCGACGAGGCGGTGATCTGCCCGACGGGCGAAATTCTCATCTCGATAGGAGGCAATTGATGGCCGCCGATCCGATCACCGTCGAGGTGCTGCGCAGCGCGCTGCCCGCCATCGCCGATGAGATGTCCTATGTGTTGAAGCGCACCTCCTACAACATGATGATCTACGAGGTCGGCGACTATAGCTGCGCCATCCTCGACAAGGCGGGCAATCTCCTCGCGCAGAATGGCGGCGGCGTCTCGCACTTCCTCGCCGATATGGGCGTCGTCATCCGTGACGGCGTCGAGCGCATCAAGAATTTCGCGCCCGGCGACGTCATCCTCATGAACCACCAGGCCGTGTGCGGCCAGCATCTCAACAATATGTGCGTCTACACGCCCTTCTTCTGGCAGGGCCAGCTCTTCGGCTTCACCATCATCCGCGCCCATTGGATCGATGTCGGCGGCTATTCGACCGGTTTCGGCGCCGGCATGGCGGCGGCCGATCCCTGGCTCGAAGGGCTGCAATTCAACCAGCTCAAGATCTACGACGCCGGCAAGCCGAACGAGACCGTGCTCGCGCTGATCGCCGACAATATCCGCTATCCCGAGAGCTCGATGGGCGATCTCGAAGCGCAGATCACGGCCTGCAATCTCGGCCTCAAACGGCTCGACGAGCTTTTCGCGAAGTACGGCAAGACGACGGTCGAGGAATGCATCGCGCGCATCTTCGCCGAGACCGAGGCGCATTGCCGCCAAGTCATCGAGGAATTCGAGGACGGCACTTACGAATTCGCGACCGAGTTCGACGACAGCGCGGCGGCGCAGGACGGGCCGATCCGTATCCATGCGAAGGTCACGATCGCGGGCAGCGACATGACGATCGACCTCTCCCAATGCTCGAAGCAGCGCAGCAGCGCGATCAACGCGCGCACCCTGGCGGCGCCCTATATCGCCTATAAGGCGCTGACCTCGCCGGTCGAGCCGGTGAATGAGGGGTCGTTCAAGGCGCTCAAGGTGATCCTGCCCGAGGGCAGCTTCATGATGGCGAAATTCCCGGCGCCGATGGCGAGCTGGAGCGTCGCGCTGCCGAGCGTCATCGATGCGATCCTCGCCGCGATGGCGCCGGCGCGGAAGTCGATGACGCCGGCGGCCCATAAGGGCGCGATGGGCGATGCCCTCACCTTCTTCGGCAATGATCCGAAGACCGGCAAGCGCTTCGTCGTGCAAAGCACCGAAGGCGGCGGCTGGGGCGGCCGGCCGATGGAGGATGGGCCCTCCGCCTCCTGCACCATCTGCCAGGGCGATGTGCGCAACGGCCCGATCGAATCCCTGGAGCAGCGTTTCCCGATCATCGTCGAGCAGCGCAAGATGCGCACCGATTCGGGCGGCGCCGGCCAATTCCGCGGCGGGCTCGGCCTCGACGTGCAGGTGCGCAATCTCGTCCCCGGGCGCTGGAACCTGCCGCAGACCGGACGCCACCGCGTGCCGCCTTGGGGACTCTGGGGCGGCAAGACCGGCGGCAAGCCCGATCGCCTCGTGCTGCTGCCGGGCGAGAATGAATGGAAGACGGTCAACGCCAATTGGTACCAGGTGCCGGCCGAGGCGCGTGCCATCATCCGCAGCGCCGGCGGCGGCGGCTGGGGCGATCCGTTGGAGCGCGATCCGCAGCGCGTGATCGACGATGTGCGCGACGGCTATGTCTCGATCGAGGCGGCGCGCACGGAATATGGCGTGGTCGTGCTGAAGAACGGCGGCGAAGGGCTCGAAGCCTTCGCGCTCGATCTCAACGCCACCACGACCTTGCGACAGGAAATGAGGGCGCGGCAACGTGGCGCCTGACAAGAAGCTGCTGCCCGATCTCGCCGCTTTTGCCGCGGCGCTCCGCGCCTCCGACATCGATGCGGCGACGATCGATGCGGTGAAGCTCCACGGCTTCGATGCGCTCGGCTGCGCTTGCGCCGGCGCGGCGACCTCGGAGATTGCGACGACGAAAGAGGCGCTGCGGCACGCGGCATTCCGGGCGCCGCCCCGGAGCATCCTCGATCATCCGGGCTGTGCCGCGGCGATCCTCGTCACCGCCTGCCGCCTCACCGAATGCGACGACATCCATATCCGCTCCTGCACGACGCCGAGCTCGGTCGTCATTCCCGTCGCGCTGGCGATGGGCGCCGTCGCCAAGGCATCGCAAGACGCGGTGCTCGAAGCGATCCTTGCCGGCTACCAGGTGATGATCACCTTGGGCCTTGCCGCGAACGGCGCCGAGAATGTCTATCGCGGCGTGTGGCCGACCTATCTCACCGGCGGTATCGCGGCGGCGGCGATTGCGGCGAAAGCGATGCGCCTTTCCGAGCGCCAGATCCGCGACGCGATGGCGATCGCCGCCTCGAGCGCGACGGGCGTCACCGGCCGTATCGAGGAAGAGCCGGCACCGCGCTGGCTCGTGCTCGCCGCCGCGGTTGAGACGGGATTGCTCGCCGCCGCGGCCGCCGAGCGCGGCATGCATGGCGATGAAGCGATCCTCGGCAAGGTCTCGCCGGTGTGGAATCCCGAGACGCTGAAGCTGCCCGAGCAAGCGGGGCCCGGCGCGCCGCCGCTCGTGCGCGAGATCGGCTTCAAGCCCTTTTGCACCTCGCGCCAGGGCCTTTCGGCGACCGAGGCGTTCATCGCGGCGATGCGCGAGGAGAAGATCGCGCCGCAGACGATCGACAAGATCACGGTCGCGGTGCCGCAATTTTATCGCGCCATGATCGATCGTACCCAGCGGCCGAAGACCAAAACGGAATCGCGCGGCATTCACTACCAGCTCGCGATCGGCGCGCTCTATCCCGACGAGCTCTGCGATATCGAGCGCGCGACGATCCGCGCGGAGGAGCCGAGGGTGCGGCATATTCTCGATCGCGTCGAGGTGATCGCGGCCGAGCATCTGACGAAGCTCTATCCCAAGCAATGGGGTGGCGCGGTGACGATCGCGGCCGGCGGCAAAGCGGTCGCGCGCGAAGTCTTAAACCCGCGCGGCGATCCCGAGAATCCGCTCGGCTGGGACGGGATCGCGGCAAAGCTCAGGACCATGTCGCGCTTTCTCCCGCAGCCGATTCCGGTCGAGACGATCGAGCGCCAAGCGAAGGCGCTCGATTTCCGCGCGGCGCTCGAGACTTTGCTCGAGCGCGTCGACGCTTAGATCGACCGACTTCATCGAAGAGTGTCCCTCATGTTCGTCGCCCCCGGGCTTGTCCCGCGACCCGCTCCGCCGCTTTGCGGCGAGCCCTTCGGGGCTGCTCGCGAAGAGCAAGTGGCCGGGTCGGCCACGTGGATGGCCGGGACAAGCCCGGCACGAAGTTATTTACGCTGCGTGCGCGAGGTGTTCGATACCCATCGCTGCGGCGATGAGCGCCATGTCGTGATCGCTTACGGCGAAGATGCCAAAGCGGAGCTGATAGCCCCAATTGCGCCGACCGCGTGTGAAGTCGAGCGCATCGAGCAGCGGCGCGATCGGCGCGTCATGCGTCTCGAGCCAATCGACATCGCGGCGGAAGGGACAGAAGCCGCCGCCCATATCGAAGGGATAGGGCTCGCCCGCGCGGACGATGCCAAGCGCGGTGAAGGCTTGGCATTTGTCCTTGCCGCGAAACGTGATCGTCGGCGAGTAGTAGGCGATAACATCGCCCGGCTGCGCGCGTTTGAGCGGCGCCGCCTTGCCATGGCAAAGCTGCATCACGCCCGATTGCCGCCCGTTTCGCACATGCTCGGCGGAAGCAACGCCGATCCAATTCTGCCTCATGCCTCGGCCCTCCTTCATCTCAGCTCCGATGAAGGCAGGATAGCGAGTATTACTGACAATTTCTGTCAGTAGAAAAATCGGCTCAGCGCTGCGGAATTCCCTCGACCGCACGCCATTCCTTGAGGAGCGCCTGGCGCCGCCTCGGGTAGCGCTTCTCCGTGAGCGTCAGCGCGGCAATACGATCGGTGCGGAAGTGGCGATAGCCCTGGCGCAGCTCGCACCACGCCGCGACAACGCGGTAGCGGTCGAAGAAGCCCAAGGCGAAAGGCCAGACCGTGCGCCGCGTCTTCTCGCCCTTGTCGGCGACATAGGCGATGCGCAGCTTCTTCTCCTTGCGGATCGCCTCCCGGATGGTCGCGAGCTCCAAATCGCCCGCGGCGAGCGGCGCGCCGGGTCCGACCAGGAGCCCCGATGCGTCGATCTCCTCGCGCAAATCCTCCGGCAGCACCGCGGCGATCTTGGCGAGCGCATTCTGTGCCGCCTTGCTCAGCGGCCCGTCGCCGCGCTCCGCGACCCAGCGCGATCCCAGGACCAGCGCCTCGATCTCGTCTTCCGAGAACATCAGCGGCGGCAGCATGAAGCCGGGACGGAGCACATAGCCGACGCCCGCCTCGCCATCGATATGCGCGCCTTGCGCGATCAGGGTCTGGATGTCGCGGTAGAGCGTGCGCAAGGAAATGCCGAGCTCTTCCGCAAGCGCCGCGCCGCTGACCGGCCGGCGATGGCGGCGCAGGATTTGGATCAGCGCGAGGAGACGCTCAGCCCGCGACATGTCTGGCGCCCCTCACTCGACGTCGAACACGACGCCTTGGGCAAGCGGCAATTGCCGGCCGTAATTGATCGTGTTGGTCGCGCGCCGCATATAGGCCTTCCACGCATCGGAGCCCGATTCGCGGCCGCCGCCCGTCTCCTTCTCGCCGCCGAAAGCACCGCCGATCTCCGCGCCCGAGGGGCCGATATTGACATTGGCGATGCCGCAATCGGAGCCGGCGCTCGACAGGAACAGCTGCGCCTCGCTGAGATCGGTGGTGAAGATCGAGGAGGCCAGCCCTTGCGGCACGTCGTTGTGCAGCGCGATCGCATCCGCAAGATCGCGGTATTTCAATATGTAGAGGATCGGCGCGAAAGTCTCGCGCTGCACCAGCGGGGTTTGTTGCGGCATCGCGACGAGCGCGGGACGAACGTAATAGGCATCATCGCCCGCGATCTCGATGCGCTCGCCGCCCGTCACCACGCCGCCCGCTCTTTTCGCCTCATCGAGCGCCCTCTGCATCTGGGTGAAGGCGGCTTCGTCGATGAGCGGCCCGACCAAGGTCTTCTCGTCGCGCGGATCGCCGATCGCAACCGAGGCGTAGACGCGCTTCAGCCGCGTCAGCAGCGTCTCGTAAAGGCTTTCATGCACGATGAGGCGGCGCAAGCTGGTGCAGCGCTGTCCCGCCGTTCCGATCGCGGCA
>CAYMNX010000673.1:0-3446 GCA_964391905.1 uncultured Rhizobiaceae bacterium | reverse complement strand
TATTCGACCGCGTTCTCGGGAAAGAAGCTCTTCATCTCGCCATAGAGCTGTGCCGCGAGCGTCTTGTTGGGCGCAAGGATGATCGCCGGGCGCTGCGTCGCCTGGATCACATGCGCCATCGTAAAGGTCTTGCCCGAGCCGGTGACGCCGAGGAGGACCTGATCGACCTCGCCGTTCTGGACGCCTTCGGTCAGCGCCGCGATCGCTTGCGGCTGATCGCCCGCGGGCTTGAACTCGGAATGGATGTTAAAGCGCTTCCCCTGATCGGCGAGCGGCTTTTCGGCGGTCAAAATCGGCATGGGGCTAAAGATAAGGCGCGGGGGCCGCTTATGCCAGCGCCGCAACTTTCGTGCCCGCCTTTCTCATCCGTCATGGCCGGGCTTGTCCCGGCCATCCACGTTTCTCACCACGGAGACACGGAGATCACGGAGGGGAAGATCCCTGATTCTCTTCGAGGATCCGGGCGATCAACGGCCGGGTATACATGGCCACCGGATCTTCGTTGCAATTGTTGTTGTGAAAATACTCACCCGCATCAAAAGCTAGGAAGATACTCCAGAATAAGGGCGGCGCTCCCTCTAACGTTTCGCCCCTTCGATCTGCCGTATGAATAAATCCGTTGAGATCGTTCACAACCGCATCGCAGAACTCGAACGGCAGTTCTTCCGCGTAAAAGCCGCGAGCTAGATACATGCCGATACCGTCGTATAAAGCAGTTCTCGTCGCGCCGGTTTGAAGCATCCAACGATCGATATCCGATGCAGTTAATCCGCCGTCTCCACGGCCGCTCCCGTCCAGCCGGGAATGATAGATGCGCCTCAAATCTGCAATTACCTGTGTAAAGGCCAATTCGATGCCTCCGCAGCCGCCAGGAATTAAAGGCAATCACGCGCAGCTGTCACCGGCTCGCCTCTCATATTGCACCGCACCTGCGCGGCGGCTAAGCTCAAAGCCTTCCCGAAACCCGAGCCGTTTGCGTGAATCATGGGCTTCATTGCCGACCGTATGTCGCGGATCAAACCCTCGCCGACCATCGCCATGAACAATCGGGCGCTGACCTTGAAGGCCGAGGGCAAGAATGTCATCGGCCTTGCCGCGGGCGAGCCCGATTTCGACACGCCGCAGAACATCAAGGACGCGGCCAAGCGCGCGATCGACCGCGGCGACACCAAATACACCGTGGTCGATGGCACGCCCGAGCTCAAGAAAGCGATCTGCGCCAAGTTCAAGCGCGAGAACGGGCTCGACTATCAGCCGAACCAGGTCTCGGTCGGCACCGGCGGCAAGCAGGTGCTCTACAATGCCCTCACCGTGACGGTCAATCCGGGCGACGAGGTGATCGTGCCGGCGCCCTATTGGGTCAGCTATCCCGACATCGTCAATCTCTGCGAGGGTACGCCGGTCGAGGTGGTGGGGCCGGAGAATAACGGCTTCAAGCTGCGTCCCGAGGATCTCGATGCGGCGATCACCAAGAAGACCAAATGGCTGATCCTCAACTCGCCGTCGAACCCGACGGGTGCCGCCTATTCGGCCAAGGAATTGCGCGCGCTTGCCGATGTGCTCTTGAAGCATCCGCATGTCTGGGTGCTGACCGACGATATGTATGAGCATGTCGTCTATGACGGATTCGAGTTCGCGACCATCGCCCAGGTCGAGCCGAAGCTTTATCCACGGACGCTCACCTTGAACGGCATGTCGAAGGCCTATTGCATGACCGGATGGCGCCTTGGCTATGCCGCGGGGCCGGTCGAGCTCATCAAGGCGATGTCGGCGCTGCAATCGCAATCGACGACCAATCCGTCCTCGATCAGCCAGGCGGCGGGCGTCGAAGCCTTGAACGGGCCGCAGGATTTCATCGACAAGCACAACGCCGTGTTCCGGGAGCGCCGCGATCTCGTCGTGAAGATGCTGAACGAGGCGAAGGGCCTCAGATGCGCCACGCCCGAGGGCGCGTTCTATGTCTATCCTTCCTGCGCCGGCGCGATCGGCAACTCGACGCCCGAGGGCAAGAAGATCGGCAGCGATACGGAGTTCTGCGAGTACCTGCTCGAAGCGGTGGGCGTTGCGACCGTGCCGGGCACGGCCTTCGGCCTCGCGCCTTATTTCCGCATCTCCTACGCGACCGCGACCGAGGTGCTGAAAGACGCCTGCACGCGCATCCAGAAGGCCTGCGCCGCGCTGCAGTAACGCCTCAAGCTGTAAGCCGCAAGCTTTAAGCTTATAGCTTATGGCTTAGAGCTTCTTCTTACGTCGCAAACACGGGCGAATCGGGATCGAGGCCGAGCAGGACCTGGCCGACGGTCTCGTAATGGATGTCGCGCGCCTGGATCTGCTGCGCGATCGCGTGGATGTCGCGGAAGCGCCGCTCGAACGGATTGCTGTGGAAGACGGCGGTGGCGCCCGCCATGTGATAGGCGCGGTCGACCACGGCGGCCGCCTGATGAATGGCCCAGGTCGAGGCGAGACGCAGATCGACGCGATGCGCCTTGGTGAGCTCGCTCGGCCCGGCATTCAAGTCGCGCCACACCGCATCGACGCTGCCGTAGAGATAGGCGCGCGCCGCGCGCAGTTGCGCCTCGTTGCGGCCGAGCTGCGCCTGAACCGCATTGTTGTGGCGCATCGTCTGCTTCACCTGGCTTTGCGCCTTGCCGCGCATGAGCGCCGTCGCCGCGTCGAGCGTCGCCCGCGCCACCCCCAAGGCGATGGCGGCGAAGCCCAAGCCATAGACAATGCTGGTGGTGAGGCGGTAGAGCGGCCCCGGCTCGCGCCGCGCCATCGGATCGTCGCGCTTGGCCGCGAAATGCTCGGGCACGAAGAGATTCTCGACCGAATAATTGTCGGTGCCGGTGCCTTTGAGGCCGATCACATCCCAGACATCGTGTAAGGTCGCGCTCGCGAGGGGAAAGAGGATGGTGCGCTGCTCCGGCGTGCCGTCGGGCCGCAGGCGCTTCGTGCCATCCTGCTCGATGACATGCACATGGGCGCCGAGCCAGCTCGCCTGGCGGCAACCGGAAGCAAAGGTCCAGCGCCAATTGGCGCGATAGCCGCCCTCGACCGCCTGGACCTCGCCCGCGGCCGAGCCCCAGGCGAGGATGCCGGGATGGGGATCGAAGATCTCGCGCGCGCAGTCGCGGTCGAGATAGGCCGCGACCATGGCGCAGACGCCGCATTGGCCGAGGCACCAGGCGGTGCTGGCATCGGCCTTCGCGATCTCCTCGACCACTTGCATGAAGATTTGCGGCGCGACCTCGCCGCCGCTGATACTCTTGGGCAAGAGCAGGCGATAGAGGCCATTCTCGATCAGCGCCGCCACCACCGGCGCGGTCAGGCGCCGCTCGCGCTCGATGGCGTCGGCCTCGGCGGCGATCAGCGGCTGAAGCGCTCGTGCCATTGTGACAAAATCGGAGCCGGAAGCTTCGTTCATGAGCCCCTCGTGCCGATGGCAT
>CAYMNX010000672.1:0-1507 GCA_964391905.1 uncultured Rhizobiaceae bacterium | reverse complement strand
CTGATGGCCTGTTTGTTCGTTCGCACCTGTCCGAAGAGCAGGGGTTGAATGAACCGCCAGGCCTGGGTGAACCAGTGATTGTCCTGCATCGAATCGCGCAACTCGAACGGCTTGAGCGTGTCGCCGTCCAGATCGAGATCGCCGGCCAGATAGGAATCCGCGATTTTGCCCTGGTCGAGCGTGGAGATCGCCCGCAGGCCGCGCGCATTCTTGACGGTCAGGCGGAATGTCGGCGTGCCGCGGCCGAATTGCTGGCTCGTCCCGTCGGGAAGGATGACTTCGAATGGGGTCTTGATATCGGCATAATGTTCGGCAAAACGGCCGAGCAGGGACCGTTTGGCCGGGGCCGTTCCCGCGCCGATATCGCTGCGGACATTGAGAGTATCTGTCATGAGGAAACCCCTTCGTTCGGATTTCTGCTGTTCTGCAACTCCACGCCGGACGCCTGGAAGCCGAGTTTAGGCCCGATGGATGGATTTGTCATCGCCGCCCGGTTAGAAGGCGGCAACCGGATTGACTAGAATTGCGGCGCATCGCCCCGGACGGCTTCATGATTCCGAATTCCTATCCCTCCCTCGATCACGGTCTCGGCGACACGGCCGACATGCTTCGCGACACGGTGCGCAGCTTCACCGACGACAAGATAGCGCCGCGCGCGGACGAGATTGACCGGACGAATGTCTTTCCGCGCGATCTCTGGCCGCAGATGGGCGCGCTCGGACTGCACGGCATCACGGTCGAGGAGGAATATGGCGGCGCGGGCCTGGGCTATCTCGAGCACGTCGTGGCGATGGAGGAGATCAGCCGCGGATCTGCGGCGGTCGGTCTGTCTTACGGCGCCCATTCCAATCTTTGCGTCAATCAGATCCGCCGCAATGCCAGCGAAGAGCAGAAACGGCGCTATTTGCCGAAGCTCCTGTCCGGCGAGCATGTCGGCGCGCTTGCCATGAGCGAGACCGGCGCCGGCTCCGATGTCGTCGCGATGAGCCTCGCCGCCGAAAAAAAGGGCGATCGCTATATCTTGAACGGCAGCAAGATGTGGATCACCAACGGCCCTTATGCCGAGACTTTCGTGATCTATGCGAAGACCGATCCCAAAGCCGGCTCGCGCGGCATCACGGCCTTCATCGTCGAGAAAGACACGAAAGGATTCTCGACCGCGCAAAAGCTCGATAAGCTCGGCATGCGCGGCTCGCCGACCTCGGAGCTTCTCTTCGAGGATTGCGAGGTACCGGCGGAGAACGTGCTCGGCGCGGTCAATGAGGGAGTGAAGGTGCTGATGAGCGGTCTCGACTACGAGCGCGCCGTGCTCGCCGCGGGACCCCTGGGCAT
Organism: uncultured Rhizobiaceae bacterium; assembly: GCA_964391905.1. Taxonomy (GTDB): domain Bacteria; phylum Pseudomonadota; class Alphaproteobacteria; order ATCC43930; family CGMCC-115725; genus CAIKMD01. Next base: position 175 of record CAYMNX010000672.1, on the reverse strand, counting down.
CATGCAATCCTGCCTCGACGTCGTGATCCCCTATCTCCACGAGCGCAAGCAATTCGGCCAGCCGATCGGCGAATTTCAGCTGATGCAGGGCAAGCTCGCCGACATGTATACGACGCTCAATGCGAGCCGCGCCTATGTCTATACCGTCGCGCGCGCCTGCGACCGCGGCCGGATC
>CAYMNX010000671.1:0-5619 GCA_964391905.1 uncultured Rhizobiaceae bacterium | reverse complement strand
GGCAGCCGGCACGCGGGTCCCAGTTGTAATCGGCAACGTGATGGAAGGTACTCTGCGCGATGGCAGGTCCGCCGCTTGCGGTCGGCTCAAAGGCCACGGCGATATTGAAGCGCCGCCCCGTGACTTTGCTGGTGCCGCGTGCAATCACCCGAGCCGATTCATCGTCGGGCACGCCAACGGCTCCCTCGTGGGGATGGGATGGCAAGAACCGAAGCGCTCCTGTCGGAGAGCTCGGGTTTCTCAGCACCGGGTGAATCGGTCCGATAACTTCGATTTCCTGGAAATCACCGTTCGCCCCCGAATGGAAATTCGGCCAAGATATATTTCCGGAGAACGGATCATCGCGCTCGCGGTGGGTTAGATCTGGATCCGGATTTTTCGAGTGGAAATAGTGCGCCTTGCCGACGCCACCCAGATCACAGACCGACGAGCCCAAATCCATATGATCCCGTGTCACGAACAAGCCGCGGCCGGTCTTTCGAAACCGCGATATCCCCTTGCAATCCTCGGACGTTAGCCCGTCTCCGCTATCGACGGCGAAAAGCCAGATCTCGTCGAAGTCGCGCTCGTCGAGCGACACGAGGATTGAATCGGGAGCACCCAGCGGCTCGCGATCGCGTAGCGTCACCTCAAAAGCAGAACGGCCATCGACATCCTGGTAGTCGGCCAAGATTGCCCCGAGCCGACTGAATCGCGCGATCGACCAGTCATCGTTCTTGGGGGGAATGGTTGTCTGCAACAGTATCCGGATTGGCCGATCGGTCATTATCCCGCTCCTTCGACATGATGAGCCGGGATCGGGCCATTTTTCTCCACCACCCGGGCCACTAACAGTGAACGGCGTGCCTCCGCAAGGGTAGGTATCTATTCGTATGATTGGTCGCAACCCCAAGACTTGATACAGTTTTATTGTGCTGGGCCCGGCGTAGCACCGTTAGGCTGGCTCGGAAGCTTTCAAGAGCAGAGCTGCGCGGTCCGTGTCGGGTGGGCTGAGTTGCAAGGAGGTTGCAGATGCAGGAAATCGATTTGCAGACGCTGCCTCCGCGAGAAGCCCTCCGCGCCGTGGTGGCCGCTTACAACAAGCTTCTGCCGGGCGAAGCGATTGCCGTTACCGTAGCGTCGTACACGAGCGGCCTGCGGATGGGGCTGGTCGAGGCCGGCGCCAAGCATCAGGCGCGGCGCAGCGCCAGCGGCAATTGGCAGCTTGTCGTTCGCGGCGCATCACAATCGCTATCCAGCGTACCCGGCGTCCATCACGTCGTTGCCGGAAGGAGTGGCGATGTGTGGACCTGCCAACGCGCGCGCTGCGCCGCCCGCGTCGACGGCGCGGCCGGCGTGGTCGCTGCACTGCGCGAGGTTGCGGTCACGGCATCGCACATGGCGTTGGACGAGATGCACGACATGCTCTTCATGGGCGATGCGGGGGATGACGCTCTCCTTTGCTTGCGTGCAAGCGACCTCGAGCCGCTTGGCCGCTGGCACGTACCGGGTTCGCCGCAGCTTCCCGTCGTCACCGCCGAAGGGATTGCCTGCATTACCGGCGGCGGTGCGGGCGTGCTCGGCATCGTCTGGCCGGGCACGGGTTCGTTCCGTTCAAAGGTCGTCGAAGTCGGCATCGGGCCGCACGATCCAGTGGCATCGCCTGACGGGCGGTCGGTGCTGGTGCCTTGCGCAGGAGATGGGGAAGTCGTCCAGGTCAGCCTCGCCGATGGAACGGTCACAGGGCGTTTCCCGGTTGGTGATGGCCCAGCGCATCTTGCCGTTCATCCCGACGGAACCCGCATCTACGTCGCCAATACGTTCGATGGCACGCTCGCCTGCATAACGCCGGAGGGCGACCTGTTGGGCCGCGTCGAGAGCGGTGGCTGGGCGCACGTGCCGGAAGTAACGCCGGACGGGCGGCTCGTCTACGTTGCGAACTTCTTCGACGACACCTTGTCCGTGTTCGACGCCCTAACGCTCGAGCGCGTTGCGACGCGCGAGACCGACGCTTATCCTCACGGGCTCAACATTAGCCCCGATGGAAAAAATGTCGTTGCCACCGGTTTCTCTTCCGATCATGTGCGCGTGTTGGACGCCGCGACGGGCGAGCAGCGTGCCCGCGTCGAGGTTGGCCGTGGCTCCGCGCACACCGCATTCCTGCCGGATGGGCGAACGGCGTTCGTCGGTTGCTCGATCAGCGACTATCTCGCTGTGATCGACGTCGCCGATTGCCAGCGGATCGGGACGGTTCGATTGCAGGAGGAAGCGAGATGACGGAGCAAATGGCACGACCTCACTCTCACATGCAGGATTTCGACGCGCATGTGCGTGCCCTCGAGGAAGATCTTGAATACTACCGAACCAAGCGTTTCGAGCCGCGCGTGCTCTACCTGCACCGCCGCGGCGCCCTAACGCTTTATGATCTGCTCGATGCTGCCGCCACCCTAGCTGTCGCACCCGCTCCTCGGAGCACGCACGAGCCGGATCATGTACACGATGCGCTGGAAGGCCGAATCCGCGCGCTCGAAGATCGGCTCGATGCCTATGTGAGGAATATCGCGCTGACAGGTGTGCCTGTGCGCGATACGCGGATGGTTATCGACGACGGCCGCATAGAACGCGGCGACTACGACGCTTTTTTCCGGATCGCCAAGAAGGCGCACGGCGGCACGCTTGTCGAACGGGTCGCCGATCTCGAAGCAGATATGGACCGCTACGAACGTCTGCTTCACGCATTCACCCAGGCGCTGGTCACCGCAGGCGCGCTGAACCCCGATGAGCTAGATCGCCAGCGAGCTCAAGCCGGCACCCCCAGCATCTGGAACGGCGCCCGAATTGTCGCGCGAGCCTGGGTGGATCCCAACTTCAAGCAAGCGCTGATAGAGAAGGGACGCGAGGCCGTCCGCGAGTTGGACATCCCGCCGGGAAGGCTCGGCAAGATGGGCGTCGCCGAGAATACGGAATCGGTCCACAACGTCGTCGTGTGCACTCTGTGCTCTTGCTATCCCTATGATCTCCTGGGTGATAGCCCATGGTGGTACAAAAGCGAGACGTATCGACAGCAGGTCGTACGCGACCCGCGCGGTACCCTCGCGAGCATGTTCGGCCTGCAGGTACCGGCAGATGTCGCCGTGCGCGTCCATGACAGCACGTCCGATGTGCGATGGATGGTGCTCCCGCGGCGGCCAGCAGGAACCGAGGAGTGGAGCGAGGAGAAGCTGGCGACGCTGGTCACGCGTGAGAGCCTGATCGGCACGGCCGAAGCATTGTCCCCGGCCGATCGAGATGCGTCGAGACGCGAGGAAACAGGCCGGCAAGAGGCGGTCGAATGACAGCCGCTGCTCCCGGTTTTCAAATTGGCGATCGTGTACGGGTAAAAGTCACCAATCTTGAGGGCAACCCGCGCACCCCGCCTTATATTCGCGGCAAGGTTGGAGTCGTGATCGCGTTGCACGGCCGGATCGACAATCCGATCGACCATCGCGGCGTTTATCCGCCCCTCTATACGGTCGAGTTCGAGGTGCGCGACGTCTTCGGCACCGACAGCTCGGATCGGCTCGCGGTGGATATCCACGACGATTGGCTCGATCCTCTTTAAGGGTTAGTGCGATCCGGCCGGTGCTGGCGCACACGGTTCGCCAGCGCGTGACGCAGCCAGATTCTCCACCAACGCCGTTCCTAACGCTGCGAAGGCGACAGGCAAAGCCTCTCGGGCCTGCTCCACCAGGCCCCAAAGCGCGCCGGGATCGTCAGCGCACTCGTCGATCGTCCCAGCGAGCAATTCGACATCTCGTGTCAGCTTTGCCAGCGCAGCCCTGAGGTCTTCGGGCCAGCCGTTTTGTTCGGCGGCTCGAGACAATTGGCTGAATACGTCGCAAACGCTATCGAGCCTTTCAATGGCTTCAATTATCGGTGTCTTCTTCAATGACGTCTCCTATTAATATCAGCGATGGCTAAGTGCCGTCCGCTCGGGCAAATACCGGCGCCCCGAGATTGTGCCGGCGCCCTGACATCTGCGTCACCTCCTATAATGTTTGGATCGAGGCGGAGTGAAGACGCGAGGCCAAGCTGTGACACGATCGCCACCCGTTCCCATTGAACCACCGAGCCAGATCGGCTCAAATCAACAACAGAATCTATTGATCTCCGGACAATTATGCCATCGGTGATTTGCCGCGAGGACATAGCCCATGAGCACGAAAGCTCAAACTCGGTCGGCCGTGATGCAGCCCACGGAAGGGCCGTCATTCTGGCAACCAGTGCCAGCCAATGGTCATGCTGACCCGAAATTGACGCCGTCGAATACAGGGTTCGGCGGCGCGTCGTTAGGATATCAAACTGTTTCGCCTGGTGGCCGTGTGCGTGAGCACTCGCACGGGAACCAGGTGGAGTTTCAAGTGTGCTTTGCCGGCCAAGGACGCATCGTCATCAACGGAAACGAGCATTCTCTGGTGCCCGGCACGGCATGCTTCCTTGCTTCGGGAGACAAGCACGAGATTATCAACACGGGCGTCAGCGATCTTGTGATGCTTTGGCTCGTCGCTCCGGCGGGTCTAGAGGATTTTTTCGCGGCGATTGGCCGTCCACGTCTTGAAGGGGACGCCGCACCGGAGCCGTTCGCGCGCCCGGAGAGCGTCGTCGCGCTTGAGCGATCATTTGGCATGTTTGATACGAAATGACACTGGTGTTAAGCGCGGTGATGCGGTGGGAGGGGCCTCCCCGCCGCGACCTTCGCACGGCAACACGCCTGCCGGTAGCGAAGCAGAACGACGGTTTCTATCTGTGATCCCGATGCGGCGTCTCGGCAAGCCCGAGTAGATCGCGGCAGCGATCGCTTTCCTGCTGTCGGATGAGGCCGGCTACATTACGGGCCAGGTTCTGTTCGTCGATGGCGGCTCGATCGGAAAAGCATCGACCTGAAACTCGTCGCGAAGGGTCGCAAAGATAAGAAAGGGTGTTTCGATTTGGGTTTGCCTGAAGCCCCTAGGGAGACCTGAAAACGCCCGCCTGCAGCACGTCTTCCAAGCAATGGAGCAAAGTCAGCCTAAACAAAACAGAAAAAGACAAGGAAGGCGTTGAGAATTTACCAGATTTAGCTTGTAAGAGCCGCGCCTCACCCAATACGGCCGACGATTCTCGGGGTGTCGTACTCGACTACCCGACCGACTGCCGGTGGCGAAACCTCATAAGGCATCACTTCAGGACCCGACGACGAGGTAGATCATGAGCACCCCCGGCGGGGAAGAAGAGAGAGTGACGATAGGGCCGAATGAAGCGAGCGAGTGTAAGCATGTCGGTTTGGGGCTAGCCGCTCAACGCGCAGCGAACCTGTTCGGGAAAACCATCGCCGGTGAAATTTCGGTTGCGCGCTGGGCAATCATTTTTGCCACCGCATCCGCGGGTACTGTCACAGCGGTATTGATGATGCTTTGGGGTCTGAACGGCTTTCACGGCCTTGGTCTCGATACGGCTGGAACAATTGCGGTGGTGCTCGGCGCCACGGTGACGAGTGCCTTTGGGGTCGGGCTTATGGGACTTATTTTTTATAGCGACCGTAGCAAGGCCGATGAAGAGGCTTATCGCGCGACAGTGAGCAGAAGCGAGAACGGAAAAGAAGGCAACGCCGACGCGCGCGGT
>CAYMNX010000670.1:0-1680 GCA_964391905.1 uncultured Rhizobiaceae bacterium | reverse complement strand
AAATCTTGGCGAGCGCATCACATTTATCGCGATCGGTCTCGGTGCGCGGCTTCGCGAGCTCCGCGATAACGCCTTTGGCAGCGGCGATCGACAGCGGCGCATTCTCGGCCATGGCCGTACAATAAGAGCGCGTGAACGCTTCGAGCTCGCCCTCGGGCACGGCGCGATTAATAAGCCCCATCGCCTGTGCCTCGACGCCGCTGAACTGCCGCGCGGTATAGAGCATCTCCTTGGCAAAAGCGGGGCCGACGAGATCGACCACCTTCTGGACGCCCGCGAGCGTATAGGCGATGCCGAGCTTCGCCGCCGGAATTCCGAGCCGCGCCGTATCCGCAGCGAGGCGCAAATCGCAATGGAGCGCCACCAGTAGGCCACCGCCCAGGCAATAGCCGCGGATCATCGCGATGGTCGGCTTCGACGAATGCTCGAGCCGGTCAAGCCCGTTGCGCATATTCGCGCTGTCGCTCGCCGCGGCGTCGGCCGAGGCGCGGCGCTCCTCGAAGCGATTGATATCGGCGCCCGAGATGAACGCCTTCTCGCCCGCGCCCTTCAGCACGATGACACGCACGGCCGGATCACGCTCGAAATGATCGATGATCGGCGCGAGCGCCGCCCACATATCGGCCGACATGGCGTTCATTTTCGCCGGGTTGTTGAAAGTGAGCCAACCGATCGGCCCATCAATCTCGGCAAGCATCCGTTCGGTCGGCGAGATCATGGCGCTCGTTCTCCCTCGTCAAAGCGGGCCGCAAAAATAAACCCTGCAAGATCGACCGTCCAGCAACGCCTCGCGGCTTAGTGCGAATGGCGGTGATGGAGATCGGGATAATGCGGATGGCGATGGACGAGCGGCGCATGGATGTGCGTGTGCGTATGCGGCTCGCCCGGCGGATCATCGGCACCGTGTGCATGCTGATGGTGCGCGTCATGGACATGACGGTGCTCATGAACCACCGGCTCGTGCCGATGGGCATGCTCATGGCTCTCGGCGAGATGGAGGTAGAGTCCGATGATCATAAGCGCGCCAGCGCCGAAAAACGCCGGCGTTGCCGGCTCGCCGAAGCCCAAGATCGCGATCGCCGCACCCGCAAAGGGCGCTGCCGCGAAATAAGCAGTGGTGCGCGCGGTTCCGAGATACCGCAGCGCCAGAACGAACAGCGCCAGGCTCACGCCGTAGCCAAAAAAGCCGACAATCGCCACGGCCGCGACGGTCGTGGCCGCGGGCCATGAGGCGTCGAGAAGCAAAGCTAGGCCGATATTCACACCCCCCGCCGCCAGGCCTTTGATCATCGCGATCTGAAGCGGATCGGCGCTCGATAAGTTCCGCGTCAGATTGTTGTCGATGGCCCAGGCGAGACAAGCGCCCGCGATCGCCAGCGCGCCCCAATGCAGACCGCCGACATCGCCGCGCCACGACAGGAGCAGCGCGCCGAGGAGAATGGCGGCGGCGCCGAAGCCGATGCGCAGATCGACATGCTCGCGAAAGACGAGCCACGCCACGCCCAGGGTGAAGACGCCTTCGAGGTTGAGCAGGAGCGAGGCCGCGGCGGCGGGCGTCGTGACAAGCCCCAGCATGAGAAGAAGCGGGCCGATGACCCCGCCTGTGAGAATGACGGCGCCGAGCCACGGCCAATCCGCGCGCCGCAACGACGCCTCGGCCGGTTGGCGCCGCGCGACGCG
>CAYMNX010000669.1:0-12071 GCA_964391905.1 uncultured Rhizobiaceae bacterium | reverse complement strand
GGATCGTGTTCGAGCGCTTCTTCGACGAGGCCGGCGGGATGCAGCTCGTCATCCACTCGCCCTATGGCAGCCGCATCAACCGCGCCTGGGGCCTGGCACTGCGCAAGCGCTTCTGCCGCAAGTTCAATTTCGAGCTGCAGGCGGCCGCGACCGAGGACCATATCGCGCTCTCGCTCACCGCGGCGCACAGCTTCGAGCTCGCGGAGGCGGCGCACTATCTTCACTCCGCGAGCGTCAAGCCGCTCCTGATCCAGGCGCTGCTCGATGCGCCGATGTTCATGACGCGCTGGCGCTGGGTCACGGGCGTGTCGCTGGCGCTGCCGCGCTTTCGCGGCGGCAAGAAGGTCGCGCCGCAATTGGCGCGCATGGATGCGGAAGACTTGATCGCCGCGGTCTTCCCGGATCAGATCGCCTGCGCCGAGAATCTCGTCGGCGAGCGCGAGATCCCCGATCATCCGCTCGTCAATCAAACGCTCGACGATTGCCTCAACGAGGCGATGGACATCGCGGGGCTCGAGCGGATCTTGGCGGGAATCGAAGCCGGCACGATCGAGGTGGTGGCGCGCGACCTGACCGAGCCTTCGCCGCTGGCGCTCGAGGCGATGTCGGCGCGGCCCTATGCCTTCCTCGACGACGCGCCGCTCGAGGAGCGGCGTACCCAAGCCGTGATGGGTCGACGCTGGCTTTCACCAGAAGACGCATCGGAGATCGGGCGCCTCGATCCCGAAGCGATCGCGCGCGTCAAGGCGGAGGCCTGGCCCGATGCGGCCAATGCCGACGAGCTTCATGACGCGCTCGTCTGGCTCGGCTTCATGAGCGAGGAGGAAGGCGCGGCGGGACCGGGCTGGCCCGCATGGCTCGATGCGCTGGCACGCGAGAAGCGCGCCGCACGTTTCGCCCTGCCGCAGGCGACGATCTGGATCGCTGCCGAACGCTTGGCTCAGTTCCAGGCGCTCTGGCCCGAAGCGAAGCTCGATCCGCCGATCACCGCGCCGGCCGGCCGCACGGCTCGAGAGGGTTCCGCCGATACGGCGCTGATCGAGATCTTGCGCGGCCGGCTCGAGGGGCTGGGTCCGGTCATGCCGATGGCGCTCGCGGCGCCCCTCGGCCTCGAGCCGGACGAGATCGCCCCGGCGCTCATCGCGCTTCAAACCGAAGGCTTTGCGATGCGGGGGCGCTTTTCGGGCGCGGCGGAAGAGGAATGGTGCGAGCGCCGGCTGCTCGCGCGGATTCATCGCTATACGGTCAAGCGCCTCCGCGCCGAGATCGAGCCGGTGGCCGCGCGCGACTTCCTGCGCTTCCTCGTCGACTGGCAGCGCGTTGCCGGCGAGGCGCGCATGGAAGGCCCGGATGCGGTCGATGCCATTGTCGCGCAGCTCGAGGGCTTCGAGGCGCCCGCCGGCGCCTGGGAAGGCGAGATCCTCTCAGCACGCATCGCCGGCTACGATCCCGCTTGGCTCGACGACCTTTGCCTCTCGGGCCGTGTCACCTGGGCAAGGCTGCGGCCGCGTAGCGTGAGCATCAACGGCGCGAGCGAGCGCGCGACACCGGGTCCGGTGCGCTCGACGCCGATCACGCTGCTGGCGCGCCGGCATGCGCCCTTCTGGGCATTGCTCTCACCGGCCCCGGATGGGGCACGGCCGAGCGCGCGAGCGCAAGCAGTCGCCGATTTCATCCGCGAGCAGGGCGCTTCTTTCTTCGATGAGCTGGTCGACGGCACCAACCTGCTGCGCCCCGAGGTCGAGGAAGCGCTGGGCGAGCTGGTCGCTCTCGGCATTGTCAGCTCGGACAGCTTTGCGGGCTTGCGCGCCCTGCTCATGCCCTCCGACCAGCGCCGCAGCTCACGCCGCCGGCGCACGACGTCCTTCGCCATGGATGGCGCGGGCCGCTGGGCTCTCGCGCGCCGTAACCGGGCCGCATCGACCGGACCGCAATCCGAAGCCGAGGCGATCGAGCATCTCGCGCGCAGCTTGCTGCGCCGCTACGGGGTCGTGTTCTGGCGCTTGCTCGAGCGCGAGGCGCCGTGGCTGCCGCCCTGGCGCGAGCTCCTGCGCGTCTATCGCAAGCTCGAAGCGCGCGGCGAGATTCGCGGCGGCCGCTTCATCGCCGGTTTCTCCGGCGAGCAATTCGCGCTGCCCGATGCGATCGGTGCGTTGCGCGAGACGCGGCGCAGGCCGAATACCGGCGCTTGGATCTCGATCTCAGGCGCCGACCCGCTCAATCTCGCGGGCATTTTGACGCCAGGCCCGAAATTGCCGGCACTCACCACCAACCGCCTGCTCTACCGCGACGGATTGCCGATCGCGTTCCTCGCAGGCGGCGAGGTGCGCTTTCTCGAAACCGTCGATGCGAGCGAGGAATGGGAAGCACGCAAGGCCCTGCTGCGCAGCCCCTCGCTTGCCTCTCCCGCGCCCCGCAGCGACACGGCGGCCGAGGCAGGCTGATAAGGAAGGAGATCCCGATGTCCAGCGATGCAATCGATTGGAAGCATAACGGCGTGAAGGTCATTCCCGCAGATCAGCTCGATCTCAACACGGCGCAAACGCCGGGCATGGAACGCGCGGCGGCGATCAATTTCGCGCGTGTCGGCGCCCAGAAGATCTGGGCCGGCACGGTCAAGATCCACGCCAATGCCAAGACCGGCGCGCATCACCATGGAGCGCTCGAGAGCGTCATCTATGTGCTGCGCGGCCGCGCCCGCATGCGCTGGGGCGAGCATCTCGAGTATGTCGCGGAAGCGGGACCCGGCGATTTCATCTTCGTGCCGCCCTATGTCCCGCATCAGGAGATCAACGCGTCGACGAGCGAGACGCTCGAATGTGTCCTCGTCCGCAGCGACAGCGAAGCGGTCGTGGTCAATCTCGATATCGAGCCGGTCGAGCGGCCCGAGAACGTCGCCTGGATCGACCCGATCCACCGCTAGGCGTCAGGCGCGCTTCGCCCACCCTCGTTGCGTCAATCCGCATCCGCCGGCCTCGTTTCCGGCATGAACATCGCGACCATCAGCGTGCCGAGCGCCGCCATGGTCGCAAGAAGAAGAAAAGCGGCGCCGCTGCCGAATGAATCGAGTGTATAGCCGGCCAGAGTCGAACTGATCGAAGCGCCGATCCCGGCGGCGGTGCCGACCGTGCCGAGCGCCGCATTGAAGTGTCCGCTGCGGCGCGTGACGTCGGCAACGACGATCGGCAACAGCACCCCCATCACCGCGGCAGAAATGCCGTCGAGCAGTTGCACCACGACCAGGAGGTAGGGGGTCGTGATCACGGCAAACAGGACGCCGCGGATGGGAAGCGCGAGAAAGCCGAGGAGAAGAAGCGGCTTGCGCCCCCAATCCTCGGCCCTGCGGCCGACCCAGGGCGAAATCACTGCAACAACGATTTGCGGAACGACGATACAGGCGGCAATCAGCACCGTCGCCCATTGGGCGGAACGCATCGTGACAATGCTGCCCATCAGCGGCAGCATGGCGGCGTTACCGAGATGGAACAGCACAAGGCAGCTGGAGAAGATCAGCAGCCGCTTGTTCTTGAGCACGTCGATCAACCGCAGCGGCGGCCGGTTCGAGCCGGCGGCGGAGGCGCTTCCGCGGGCGCGCTGCGGATCAATATCGCCGGCGCGAATCCGGCGAAGCGCCAGGAGGGCGGGGATCGCCAAGACTGCGGTCAGGATGAAGACCGCGCGGGAGGAGAAAAAGCGGCCGCAGGCGCCCATGAGCGCCGCGGCGATGCCGTTGCCCACCGACGCGTAGCTGGCATTGCGTCCGAACCGGCGCGAGATCTGGTGTTCCGCGACGACGCCGACCGTGATTGCCGCGATCGCCGGCCCGAGCAGGCATGCGGCGAGGCCATGCAATACCTCGGCAAGCAGCACCATCGGGAAGATCGGCCAGGCAGCGAGCACCAGCGCCGTGCCCGCCGTCGCGAAAATCGCGAGCGCGGCCGCTAATCGCTTCGAGCGCATGGCATCGACCAGCATGCCCGCCGGAATCTGACCGACCAAGGAAATAATGCCGCTGATCGTCAGAACCAAGCCAATGTCCGTCTGGGTCCAAACCTGCGAGGTCAAATAGACGGAGATGAAGGGACCGAAGCCCGTCTGGACATTGGCGATGAAGAAATTCAGCCAGTCGAGCCCGCGCAGGCTGGATCGCGAAGCCGGCATGATCCATCACAGCGTCAGGGCAGTTCGCCGGGCGGCACCGTCTGAGTGCTGCCGGTGCTGCCGATGACGACGACCGGACTGCCCTCCTTATATTCAGGTGCGGATTTGAGCTGGTCGCGCGTCAAAGCGAGCGTGACCTCATTCGTTTTGCCGTCGGGCACGAAATGCAGGGCGTTCCAATCGACCGCGATCTTCCGCGACCCGACGCCGAGGAAACCGCCGAAATCGATCACGACGGCGCGCGGTTGACCGCCGCGATCGACGATCACATTGACGATTTGTCCCATATCCTCGCCGGCGCTGCTCGTCACTTTCTTGCCGAGAATGCCCTGGATCTCGTCCTTGCCGAGAACCGTGGCGTTGCTGGGTGCGTTCGGGACGGCAGGTGCCGCGCCTTCATTTGGCGGCGTCTGTGGTGGAGGCGCTGCCCCTCCGTTCGGCGACCCAGGGGACGACGGCGGCGTAGCGCTCTCGTTCGGCGGTGCCGGCGTGGCGGGCGGCTGCGGGGACGGCGGCGTCTGTGCGGTCGGTGGAGGCGCTGCCCCTCCGTTCGGCGGCGCAGGGGGCGACGGCGGCGTAGCGCTCTCGTTCGGCGGTGCTGGCTTGGCAGGCGCTTGACTGGACGGTTGCACGGGCGCGCTCGGCTCGTCGGCGCGCGACGCAAGCGTGTAGGCGGACGATATCGCCAACAGCAACACCGCCGCGCCGGCGCCGAAACGGCCGATATGGTATCGAGCGAGCGTCCGCCGCGCGATCAAGCAAGCCTCCAATTCACTCTGTTGGCTTCGCCTGCGCATGGACGAAAAGGGCTAGCCCGACAGAGATAGCAGATCGTCTCGAAAGATGCGTTGCGGGCGCAAAGAAGCGCCAAGGCTAAAACGCCTCGGCGCATTGGACAAGGTCTATGGCAGCGGCAGACGCCGACGGCGCCGTGGGCTCGACTCACCTCAAGAAAGTCACGAAACTGCGCAAAAGCATGACCCGGTTTACCCATATCTCACGTAAAGCCGGAGGACCAGCGATATGACGAAGCAGCAAACCTCCTTTCTGTTCGATCTCGACGGCACGCTTGTCGACAGCGTCTACCAACATGTGCTCGCGTGGCACGAAGCGCTCGAGACCGAAGGAATTCCTCTCTCGATTTGGCGGATCCATCGCAAGATCGGGATGAGCGGCGGACTCTTCACCAACATGCTGTTGCGCGAGACCGGACTCGACATCGATCCAGAGCGGATCGAGCGGCTGCGCCACCTGCATGCGGCGGCCTATAACAGCCGATCGGCCGCCATCAAACCTCTGCCCGGCGCTTGCGAGCTGCTCGCTTATTTGACCGAGGCCGCGATTCCATGGGCGATCGCAACCAGCGGTCGGATGGAAACGGCGCGCCCGGTGCTTCAAACCTTGGGTGTCGATTTCGCGCGCATCCCGGTCATCACGCGTGACCAGGTAAAATATGCAAAGCCCGATCCCGATCTCTTTCTCGCCGCCGCAGACCGTTTGGGCATCGATGTCGAGGCCGCCTCGGTGGTCGGCGATAGCGTCTGGGACATGCTGGCCGCGCGGCGCGCGGGGGCGCTGGGGATCGGGCTTCTCTCCGGCGGCTATGGCCGAGAGGAACTTGAGCGCGCGGGCGCCTATCTTGTCTATGAAGATCCGGCCGATTTGTTGCGCCACATCGACGAGGTCGGCGGCCGTCGATGACCCTGCGGCGGCGATTGATCCCTATGACGGGTCTGGCCCCGCTGCGCTCCACCTCTCGACCGCGGCATTGAGCTCGGCGCCCAACAGCACGACAAACACGGCCATATAGATCCAGAGCAACAGGACGATGACGGCGCCGAGCGATCCGTAGCGCACGTCATAAGACGCGATGTTCTCGACATAAAGGGCGAAGAGGTAGGAGCTGCCGATCCACACGATTGTGGTGAGCGCGACACCCCAGGCGCCCCAGCGCCGCTCCATCCCGCCGCGCGACGGCGCGAAACGATAGATGCCGGCGATCGCCAATGCGACGATCACGGCCAGGGCCGGCCAGCGGATAAGACCGACGATAGCGCGGGTCCGGGTTGCGAGCGGCACCCAATCGAGCACGATCGGCGCGACGGCAAAGAGCAGCAGCGATAACAGCGCGAAGACGATCGAGTTCAGCGCGAGAAGCAACGCCGAGAGCTCGAAGCGGAAAAGGCTGCGGGTCTCCTCCTTTTCATAGACGGCGTTGAGCGCCGTGATCATCGACGAGGCGGCCGCCTGCGCGCTCCAGAGGCCAATGCCGAGGCCCAGCAGCAAGCGGGCGCTCAAGGCCGATTGCCCCTCGGCCGCCAGCATACTCAAGAAATTCGAAAGAATGTCGATGACGTCAGCCGGCAAGATGCCGCTCAATGCCAGCACCTGCCTTTCAACTTGCTCGGGATTGAATGCCAGTCCGTAAATCGAGATGATGGCCGTCAAGCCGGATGGGATGGCGACGAAAACGAAAAATGCGACGCCTGCCGCCAGGATCGAGATATTGTGGCGGCCGGTCCGCATACCGATTTCGATCAGTGCGCGGGTCCGGTCGTGGCGCCAAATCTCGTTCCAGCGCCGCCCAGGCGCAGTCAGACGGCCTGCAACTCGAGTTTTACCTTCATCCATCCCGGCTGTCGTTGGTCGAACGCCTCATAGGCGGCGATGACATTGGTGATGGGCTCGACCTTGGTGAGGATCGCGGCGGGATCGACCATGCCCGAGCGCACAAGGTCGACCAGATGCGGCAGATATTTGCGATGATTGCAGTTGCCCATCTTGAGGGTCAGATTCTTATTCATGGCGCGCCCGATCGGGAAGGTCGTCGCGGCCGGCGGATAGACACCGATGATCCCCAAGGTGCCAGCCTTGGCCAGCGCGTCGACCGCCCAATCGAGCACCTGACTGGGAGCTTCGCCGGGACGCCAATGATCGCCCTGCGGACTGGCGCTCGGGGCGAGCCTGCGGAGCTCTTCTTGGAAGAGGCGCTTCTTTTCTTTTGCCTTCTCGGCGGCGGGGCCCGCATGGGCGTGCTGCGCATCAACGCCCACCGCGTCGATCGCGCGGTCGACGCCGATGCCACCGGTGAGCGAAAGAATGACCTCGATCGGCTCCTCCTGCTCGAAGTTGATGATTTCGGCGCCCTGGCACCGCGCCATTTCGAGCCGATCCTCCTTACCGTCGATGGCGAGAATGCGAGCAGCCCCCAGAAGCTTGGCGCTTGCGATCGCGAATTGACCCACCGGGCCACAGCCGAAGACCGCGACCGTATCGCCGTCTCCGATCTCGGCCAGCTCGGCGCCGAAATAACCGGTCGGGAAAATGTCCGACATCAGAATCGCCTGATCGTCCGCGATCATATCGGGAATCTTCACCAGCCCAACATTGGCAAAGGGAATGCGCGCCTTCTCGGCCTGAAGGCCCTGGAAGGGGCCGCTATCGGCCGGACCACCGAAGAACGCCGTCCCGGCGCGCTTGCCATTGGGGTTGGCATTGTCGCATTGCGCGAAATAGCCGGCCCGGCAATAGGCGCAAACGCCACAGCTGATCGTCGACGGAATAATGACGCGATCGCCAGGTACGAGATTGCGTACCATCGGTCCCACCTGCTCGACGATACCGACGCCTTCATGCCCCAGGATGCTGCCCTCTTTCATCCCATTCACGGTGCCGCGAACGAAGTGAAGATCGGTCCCGCAAATCGCCGAGGAGGTCAGCCGGACGATCGCATCCGTCGGTTGTTCGAGTCGCGGCTCCGCGACCTCTTCAAGGCGAATATCCCCAACGCCGTGGAACACGACAGCCTTCATGCAACCAACTCCAAGCTGATGATTACGTCAGTAACTATGGCGGACCGGCGAAGTTCCGGCGCGATTTCCGATCAGGCGGAACCTGTGCGTTATCCGGGTCGTTGGGAGATCGAGGCGGTTTTGGAAGCAACGCGACGATAGCCAACGCCATGCCAACGACGCTCGATCCGAGCGTAATTGCCCTTCGCCTGACACTCGCTGTCCTGACTGGGGTCATCATCGGCTTCAATCGCGGCGAATACGGACACGCGGCGGGGTTGCGCACGATCTTGCTGGTCTGCGTGGCGGCCGCACTCGCCATGCTGCAGGCGGATGCGTTGAGGAACGAAGCCTTTCGCTCGGCCCCGGACAGCCCGCTGCGTCTCGACATCATGCGACTGCCGCTCGGCATCCTCTCCGGCATGGGATTCATCGGCGCCGGCGCGATCATTCGCCGCGGCAACTTCGTTCAAGGGCTTACGACCGCCGCGACGCTGTGGATCGTGACGGTGCTGGGGCTCTGCTTCGGTGGCGGCCAGATCGTGTTGGGCCTCGCCGGTCTCGTCATTGCCGTGATCACGCTGTGGTGCTTGAAATGGCTTGAAACCCGGCTCCGCCCCTATCGCATCGGCAATCTCGAGCTGACCTGCGATGAGGGCGGTCCGACCGACGCCGAGTTCGCGCGCGCACTACAGCGCGCGGGCATGGTCCCGATCTCCTGGTCGTTGGCGGTCTCACCCGCGGAAGGCCGCCGGGTCTTGCGCTGCGACGTGCGGTATCGTGTCGTCGCCAAAGCCGCCATCGAGCCCACGCCGGCGGTCTTCGCAGAGCTGTCGCAGCGGCCGCATGTGCTGGCGCTGCACTGGCGTGGATGACCGGCGTTGCTGCCACGACCGCGCTGAAACAGGGCCTTCCCATGCATTTTCGGTGGAAGCGTTGGATTTCGCTTGCGACGCCGCTCTTGGCGCTGGCCGCATTGGCGATCGTCGTTCATGCGCTGGAGCAGCTGACATTCGCGCGCGTGGTCGCTTCGCTGGAGCGAATCGGGACCAGGCACTTCATCGCCGCTCTCCTTTGCACGGCGGCAAGCTACACCACACTGACCAGTTTCGATTGGCTCGGTGCCCGGCATGGCGGAAGCAGATTGGGCTATCCACGGATTGCGCTCGCATCCTTTCTCAGCCTCTCGATTGGCCACACGGTTGGCTTCTCGCCCTTCAGCAGCGGCGCGGTGCGCTATCGCTATTATTCGAAATGGGGCCTCAGTACCCAGCAAATCGGGCTGATCATCCTGTTTTCGGCCGTGACCGTGGCCCTGGGCGAGACCACACTGTCCGCGATCATCTTGCTGGCAAAGCCGAGCACGGCGCAGCATGTGCTCGGCCTCAATCGCATCATCATCCTTTTGATCGGCAGCCTTTGCACCATGCTGGTGCTCGGCTATCTCGCTTGCGCCGTCGGATTGCGCCGGCGCATTGATATCTTCGGCTGGCGCTTCGAATTTCCAAACGCGCGTCTCGCGCTTGCCCAGATCGCGATGGGCCTCCTTGACTACATCTTCGTCACTGCAGCCCTGCATTCCCTGTTGTCAGCGAGCACGCAGGTCGATTTTTTCACGACCGCCGCCGCCTATATTCTCGGGAGCATCGCCGCTCTTCTCACCCATGTTCCGGGGGGACTCGGGGTATTGGAAGGGACCATCGCGCTGCTATTGCCGAACACGGAGGCGATTGGCCCTTTGATCGCGTTCCGCTGCATCTACTTCCTGCTGCCCCTTACGGCCGGCCTCACCCTGCTTGGGGTGACAGAGCTGCGGGGCCGGATCGCCCGGCGCCGCGCCCAACGCTCTCGTGATACGCGCCCATAATGTCTCGGCTACAATCGGCTGCTTGGGATCGAGGATGGCTGTCCCCGGCAGAGGCTCGTCTGAACCATCGGCTTGAGTCACCGGCAAGGGCCGGAGAAAGCCTTCGCTGTTGAGAGTCTCGATGGTGCGAATGAGCGATTTTCGCGTGCGCAAGGCGTCGGCAACGGCTGAAACCGTGCAGTGCAATTGCTCGGCGAGAAGCCGATTGCGGCTCGCCGCAATGAGGCGCCGGTGGCTCGGATCGCTTGCCTCCATGGCTATGTCGCATTCGGTGTCGACGGACATCGACCGGTTGTTCAAATTCGAGGAGCCGACGCGTAGGAAGCAATCATCGACGATGATCAGCTTTGCATGAATCTTCATATCGACACGCATCGCGCCGTCGCGCACCGCGGGATAATAGGTGCGCAGCCTTCCCCAGCGGTCTGCGGCGCTGAGGCGGCGCAGCAGACGGTCGCGATTGCCGCCCATCGCGAATTGCTCGACAATGCCTCTGGAGACACGCGTGACGATGATGACGATTTCCGGACCGTTCGGCTCGCGCAGCCGCTCGGCGAGGATCTCGCCCACGGCCTCGCTCGTCAGATATTGAGCCTCGATATAAATGGAATGACGGGCGTGCGCCAAAGCGACGTGGTTGAGAGCTTCGACTTCTTGAATGCCGCCGCGCGCCGCATACGGGTCGGTACGCGCAATCCCGACGCATAGGTTCTGGAACTCGGCTTTCACAGCCGGAGGCCATGCCATGCGTGAGCTTGCAGCAATGGGGGGAGGCAAGGACTCGCCCGTAGCGCGCGACCAGCGCGCACGCGCGAGTTCGCTCAGTGCTCGGGCGGCGGGCCCCTCGACGAGCATCTGAAGATCGTGGATCGGCCCATAGGTCTTGCCGTCGGGGGTGATCCGATGAGGATGCGATGCGGGGTGATCTTCCGGATCCCACCGGTTGCCTGTCAGGTCGATTCCTCCGATAAAGGCGACCTCGTCGTCGATACAGACGAGCTTCGTGTGATGCGATGCTCCAAGCGGCGCGGCCTCATAATGATAATGAAGCCTCGACTGATCGAGCCGCGCACGGCGCAATGCTTTGCGCGATTTCCGATTGCCGCCGTAAAAGATCGACCGATCCCATAATAGGATTCGAATCTCCAACCCGAGGGTTTCGAGCAGACGACGGCGCAGTAATTCGATAAGGGAGAGGCTCGCAAGGCCGTCGCCCTCCTGGTCAAGCACAAGCCGCGCATCGAGATCCCATCCGAGGATGAAAATGGAAGAGCGGGCCCGCTCGAGCGACTGTGCCAGCACTCGAAAATAACGGGAATTCGACAGGAGTGTTGCCCGCTCCGCGGTTTCAATCCGCCAACACGTTCGGCCCGGCTGCAGAATACCGGTTCCGGCGCTTTTCGGATATGAGGGCCGGGAGTGGACTGCGTCTGTCATCAATCTGAGGCGGACGTCAGCAATTTGTCCTATGAGAAGAACCATTTGCCGCCGTGAAAGTTCCTGGCATCGAACGAGCCTCCGCTTTTTTGCACAACAGCCGGAACAACAGCGGCGCGACGTGGTTGCAGAACAACAAGGCATTGAGCCGAGCAGAGCCGCACCTTGCTTGATCGTTCGCAAAGGAGAGTGGGTCCATGAATATGAAAGTGCGCGATATCATGACACGCGATGTCCATGTGATGAATCCCGACCAATCTCTCCAGGAAGTGGCTCGGGAAATGTCGAAAAAGGATGTCGGGGCGGTGCCGATCGCCGAAAATGACCGACTGGTTGGCATGATCACGGATCGTGATATCGCGATCCGTGCCGTCGCCGAAGGCAAAGGCCCCAATCTCAAGGTCCGCGACATCATGACAGAGCAGGTGAAGTACTGCTTCGAAGACGACGATGTCGACCACATCGCCAAAAACATGGCCGATATCCAGATGCGCCGTCTTCCGGTCGTGAATCGGGAAAAACGGCTGGTCGGGATCGTCTCCTTGGGCGACTTGGCGATCAGAGGAGACAAGAGCAAGGCGGGCGAGACGCTGGAGCAAATTTCACAGCCTCTCTCTTAAGCGCGATGGAGTCGTGATGGACCTGAGCAAATGCCGCGACGCCTGTCTTTCCTGTCAAACCTCCTGCATCGAGACGGCGATTCATGGCCTTGCCAAAGGCCAACCGCACCCGCGTGACTTGATCCGGCTGCTATGGGACTGCAGCGAGATCTGCGCGACGAGCGCAAGCTTCATGTCGCGCGGGTCACGCTTCCA
>CAYMNX010000668.1:0-2568 GCA_964391905.1 uncultured Rhizobiaceae bacterium | reverse complement strand
CGCAGCGAAGCGATCCAGGGTTGTGCGCCACTCTGGATCGCGTCGTCGCCCTTTCGCGCGGACTCATGGCTCCTCGCGATGATGATGTCGAATGAATGATGGCACGAATACGACGGGACTGACCTTTTGCTTTTGTCACGTTCCCGTGGCGAGAGC
This sequence comes from uncultured Rhizobiaceae bacterium, assembly GCA_964391905.1. GTDB lineage: Bacteria > Pseudomonadota > Alphaproteobacteria > ATCC43930 > CGMCC-115725 > CAIKMD01. Next base: position 2,412 of record CAYMNX010000668.1, on the reverse strand, counting down.
GACCAATTCCATGCCTTCTTCGACAACGGAGCCGACCGCAACATGGATCGCCGCGACCTTGCCGTCGGCGGGCGCGGTGATGGCGAGCTCCATCTTCATCGCCTCGAGCTGCATCAGAACCTGGCCGCGCGTGACGACGGCGCCCGCCTCCACCAGAATCGCAGTGACCTTGCCGGGCATGGGAGACACGACCTTGCCCGCCCCGGTCTCGGCGCGCGGCGCCGGAATCAGCGGATCGAGATAGTGGAGGCGCTGCGTCTCATCCGGTAGCACGATCCAAAAATCCGAGCCGAAGCGCGCGACCGCGGCGTCAAAGGGTTCGCCATCGAGCGCGATTTTGAGATCGTCCGGCGTCTCAAGCGCCGCGCTCACGGCAAAGCTTTGTCCGCCAACCTCGCAACGATAATGACCGTCCGACGGCTCGAGCCTCACCCCATGCTCTTGCGCGCCGTCGTGAAAGCGGAACCACTGGCCTCGCTCGACGACAAGGCGCCAGAAATCGCGACTGTGCCATGGTGATGTCACGTCGATCCTAGCCTGCGGCACCCGGCGCTCGAGCAACAAAGCAAGGCTCGCCGCAATCAGCGCCCGGATCGGCACCTCTGGTTCCGGCAGCAGTGCCGCGCGATGCCGCGCGATGAAGCCCGTGTCTTGCGCGCCGGCGGCAAAGTCCGCGTTACTGACGATGCGCAGAAGGAAATCGCGGTTCGAGGCAATGCCGGCGAGCTTCGTGGCCCGCAGCGCCGCTTGGAGTCCTTGCAGTGCGGCGCCGCGATTGGCGCCCCAGGCGATGAGCTTCGCGATCAGCGCATCGTAATAGGGCGTCACCCAATCACTCTGCCGGAACCCGGTTTCGACCCGCAGCGCCGATGTTTCGGCAGGAAAGCGCAGCAGATCGAGCCGGCCGGCGGCGGGAAGAAAATCGCGCGCCGGATCCTCGGCGTAAAGCCGCGCCTCGATCGCATGGCCTTGGCGCTCGATCGCCGCCTGGTCGAGCGGCAATCTCTCGCCGGCCGCGACGCGCAGCTGCCATTCGACGAGATCGAGGCCCGTGATCATCTCGGTCGCGACATGCTCGACCTGAAGCCGCGTGTTCATTTCGATGAAATGAAACTTGCCCTGCGCCGCGACGAATTCGATCGTGCCGGCGCCGAGATAATCGACCGCGCGGGTCGCCTTCACGGCGAGCGCGCCGAGCTTCTGCCGCTGCGCTTCGGTCAGGCCGGGCGCCGGCGCCTCCTCGATGAGCTTCTGGTGCCGGCGCTGGATCGAGCAATCGCGCTCGAAGAGATGAACCACATTCCCGTGCCGGTCGGCGAAGACCTGCACCTCGATATGCCGCGGATCGATGAGGTATTTCTCGAGCAGCAGACGGCCATCGCCAAAAGCCGAGGCCGCCTCGCGGCGCGCGGCCGCCAGCGCCGGTGCGAGCTCGGCCTCACCCTTGACGATGCGCATGCCTTTGCCGCCGCCCCCGGCCGAGGCCTTGATCAGGACCGGATAGCCGATCGCGCGCGCTGCCTTGGCGAGATGCGCATCGCTTTGCTCGTCGCCATGATAGCCCGGTACCAGCGGTACCCCGGCTTTTTCCATCAACCGTTTGGCGTCGCTCTTCGAGCCCATGGCGCGGATCGCCGCCGCGGACGGGCCGACGAAAACGACCCCCGCCGTCGCGCACGCGGCGGCAAAATCGGCGCTTTCGGAGAGAAAGCCGTAGCCCGGATGAATCGCGGTCGCGCCGCTCTGCTTGGCCGCGTCGAGAATGCGGGCGATATTGAGGTAGCTCTCGCGCGCCGCGGCGGGGCCGATTGCGACCGCCTCATCCGCCATCGCGACATGGAGCGCCCGCGCATCGGGCTCGGAATAGACCGCAACGGTCTTGATGCCGAGGCGGCGCGCCGTGCGGATCACGCGGCACGCGATCTCGCCGCGATTGGCGATGAGGATCTTCTCGAACATCACATGCGGAAAACGCCGAACCGGGTCTCGGGAATCGGCGCGTTGAGGCTCGCCGAGATGGCGAGTGCCAGCACGCGGCGCGTCTCGGCGGGATCGATGATCCCGTCATCCCAGAGCCGCGCGCTCGCGTAATAGGGATGGCCCTGGGTTTCATATTGCGCGCGCAGCGGCGCCTTGAATTCCTCTTCGGCTTCGGCGCTCCATGTCTCGCCGCGCGCCTCGAGATTGTCGCGCCGCACCGTCGCGAGGACGCTCGCCGCCTGCTCGCCGCCCATCACCGAGATGCGCGCATTGGGCCACATGAAGAGAAAGCGCGGATCATAGCCGCGACCGCACATGGCATAATTGCCGGCGCCGAAGCTGCCGCCGATGATCACCGTGAATTTCGGCACGGCGGCGCAAGCGACCGCCGTCACCATCTTGACGCCATCCTTGGCGATTCCGCCCGCCTCG
>CAYMNX010000667.1:0-2224 GCA_964391905.1 uncultured Rhizobiaceae bacterium | reverse complement strand
GCTCGCCGACCGCAGCGCCGAAGGACTCGCCGGCTGGCGCCGCGCGCTGGCCACGGCTGCGGCGCAACCGAATGTCTTCATTAAAATTTCCGGGCTCGGCCGGCGCGGCGAACCGTGGACGGTCGAAGCCAACGGGCCGATCATTGCCGACACCATCGCCATCTTCGGCGTCGACCGCTGCATGTTCGCCAGCAATTATCCGGTCGACCGCCTCGCCGGCTCCTTCGACACGATTTATCGCGGCTTCTTCGCTGCCGTCGCGAAGCGATCAATTACGGAACAGCTCAAATTGTTTCACGACAACGCAAAACGCATCTATCGTCTTTGATCGCATCGCAACATTGTCGATATCGATGCGGCGCGATCATTCGCGCACAAGCAAAACGACACGGTCACTGACCTATTTCACAAATCGAAAGGCACGCGTCTCTCAACACGGAACAGTCGGCTCGACACGCAAAGCACTGGCAAAGTGCAGACGAGTGGATCATCCTTGCTGCGGGGTCATTCCCTAACGACAACCAAAACGGGGAAAGGGAAACGCTGTGGCTCAGACAATCGAAGCCTACGTCGGCAATGCGTTGGACAACGCGAAGCTGACGAATTTGCATTACAAAGTCATCGGGTTGATCGCTGCAGGGTACTTCTTCGACGTGATCGACCTGATCGTTCTGGGAAATCTGATCCCGGACATGATCGATTCTCATTTCGCCACCAAGCTCGAGGCGGGATGGATCGGCAGCGCGACGGTCCTGGGAATGTTCATCGGGGCTGCCGGCCAAGGCGAGTTCAGCGATCGCTGGGGTCGTAAGACCGTCTATCAATTCAATCTTCTTATCTTCGGCGTGTTTACAATTCTCGGTGCACGTGCCCCGAGCGTCTGGATGCTGATCGCCTGTCGCTTCATCGCCGGCCTCGGATTGGGAGGAGAGCAGCCGCTCGCCTTCGCCTATGCCGGTGAATACGCGCCCAAGAACATCCGCGGCCGCATTCTCGCCTTCGTGCACTTCATCGGCGGCGCCTGCGTCTGGCCGATCGCCACGCTCTCGACATTGTTCTTGCGTGATGCGATCGGATGGCGCGGCATCTGGATCGCCATCGGCATCGGCGCGTTGATCGTCTGGATTTGCCGATTCTGGCTGCCGGAATCGCCTCGTTACCTGGCGACGCACGGCCGCGGCAACGAGGCGCTCGACGTTCTCGGCCGCATGGGCATAGCCGGCCCGACCGAGCAACTCACGACCAGCGCCGCCAGCGACACCAAGAGCGATCCGTTCGCCCTGGTGTTCAAGATGTTCCCGAAGCGCGTCATTGCGGGGATGATCTGCTTCTCCGCGTTCTTCGGAGTGGCGATCGGCCTGGGCAGCTGGTTGCCCAACATGATGCACGATCGCGGCTTCACCATCACCAAGTCCCTGACGTTCGTGCTCGGCATGAACCTGGCAGTGCCTTGCGCGAGCCTGTTCATGATGTATGCGCTCGACCGATGGGGCCGAAAGATCACGTCCGTCTTGGCCTTCATCGGCGCCGGGATCATGGCAATCGTCTTCGCGAACGCCGGAAGCCCCACGCAGCTTCTGATCTTCGGCTTCGTGATGGTATTCTTCATCCAGGTATCCGGAAACTCGATGCAGATCTTCGCTTCGGAAGTGTTCCCGACCAACGCGCGCGCCTCCGGCTTCGGCTGGGCCGCCGGCGTCGGACGCTTGTCCACGGCCGGCATCGTGGTGGCCATTCCGCTGATACAGACGCATTGGGGAATGACCGCGGTGTTCGTGTGCATCGCAATCGTTCTGGCGATCGCGGCCGTCTCGGTCACTCAGATGGGGCCGGAAGCCCGCCAGAAAGGGCTCGACGAGATCGCTCCACCCACCGGCTGAGCGCGCTCGACTTCCCGCGATCAGGCCCGGCGCCCGCGCGCCGGGCTTCGCACGTCCCCATACAGAGAGACTTCGCGTGAGCGAGCAGCAAAGCCAGGCCGCCAAGGGTATCCGTTTCCTCTCGCGCTCTGACCAGGGCGGGCGGCCCGATGGTGTGCAGGTCATCGTGCACAAGGGCCACGCCTTCATCGGCCACATGTTCGCCGACGGATTCTCGGTGGTCGACGTACGCGATCCGCGCAAGCCGGAGACCGTCGCCTTCGTGCCGGCGCCGAAGAACACGCGGTCGCATCACCTTCAGATCGCCGGCGACATCCTCATCGCCGTCAACGGCCCGAACATCT
>CAYMNX010000666.1:0-7290 GCA_964391905.1 uncultured Rhizobiaceae bacterium | reverse complement strand
GTCGTGGTCTCTTCCGAGACGCCCCTTACGTTTTTTATGAGCTCGGGATGTTTCTCGTGAATGATCTTGGTGGCATCGCCGCCGTCATCGAGGATCATGTTGGGCGTCCAGCCATTGGGGCCCTTCAAGGTCTGCTCAATGCACCACTCATACTCCGTCTCGGTCTCGCCCTTCCAGGCAAAGACCGGAATGCCGCGCGCGGCGATCGCGGCCGCGGCCTGGTCCTGGGTCGAGAAGATGTTGCACGAGCTCCAGCGCACGCTGGCGCCGAGCTCGACCAGCGTCTCGATCAGCACCGCCGTCTGAATCGTCATGTGCAGACAGCCGACGATGCGCGCACCCTTCAATGGCTTTTGGTGGCCGTATTCGGTGCGGAGCGCCATGAGACCGGGCATTTCGGTCTCGGCAATGTTGATTTCCTTGCGGCCCCAATCGGCGAGCGAGATATCCTTGACCTTGTAATCGCCAGACGTCGCCATCGTTAGAATGCTCCTTTGAGCGCTTGCGCGAGATCGGTCTTTTCCCAGGAGAAGCCGCCATCCGCTTCGGGGGCGCGGCCGAAATGACCGTAGGACGCGGTGCGCGCGTAAATCGGTTTGTTGAGACCCAGATGCGTGCGGATGCCGCGCGGCGAGAGGTCGACCATCTCCTGGATGACGCGCGACAGCTTCTCTTCATCGACTTGGCCGGTACCGTCGGTGTTGATGTAGACGGAGAGCGGCCGCGACACGCCGATCGCATAGGAGAGCTGGATGGTGCAGCGCTCGGCGAGGCCGGCGGCGACCACGTTCTTCGCGACATAGCGCGCGGCGTAAGCCGCCGAGCGGTCGACCTTCGACGGGTCCTTGCCCGAGAATGCGCCGCCGCCATGGGGCGAAGCGCCACCATAAGTGTCGACGATGATCTTGCGGCCGGTGAGACCGCAATCGCCGTCGGGACCGCCAATCACGAAGCGGCCTGTCGGATTGACGTAGAACTGATCCTCCGGGCACATCCAATCCTTGGGCAGCACCTTGAGGACGAAGGGACGCACGATCTCGCGCACCTCGTCCTGGCTCACCTTCTCCGAATGCTGGGTCGAGACCACGACCGAGGTGGCGCGCACCGGCTTGCCATTGACGTATTGCAACGTCACTTGGCTCTTCGCGTCGGGACCGAGCTCCGGCGTCGCGCCGCTATGGCGCGCATCGGCCATCGCTTTCAGAATCTGATGCGAGAATTGGATCGGCGCCGGCATCAGCTCCGCCGTCTCGCGGCAGGCATAGCCGAACATGATGCCTTGGTCGCCCGCGCCCTCATCCTTGTTGCCGGCGGCATCGACGCCTTGCGCGATATCGACCGATTGCTTGTGGATGAGGCACTCGATCTCGGCATGCTTCCAGTGGAAGCCCTCTTGCTCATAGCCGATCAGCTTGATGCGCTGGCGCGCCGCTTCGATCAGCTGATCCTTCGTGATCTTTTCGGGGCCACGCACCTCGCCCGCTAGGACGACGCGATTGGTCGTCGCCAAGGTCTCGCAAGCAACGCGCGCCGTCGGATCGGCACCGAGGAAAATATCGACAACCGCATCCGAAATCTGGTCGCACACCTTGTCCGGGTGGCCCTCAGAAACCGACTCGCTGGTGAAAAGAAAATCGCCTTTGCTCACCTTTTTTCTCCTGCCTCTCTCGGGGTCACGCCGAATCCCGCTTGCGCGAGATCACATAGGATTCATCCCAGAACCATAAGCCGCCGTGTTTCTGCAACACTTCCTTTGTCGCATCAAGATAGGAATCGTTGCTGATGACCTGTGATAAACGCTGGTCTTCGATCTGGGCCACGTAAATCGCGGCATTCCATGCGGCAAACAACGTCGAAGTGCCGATCGTCTCGCTCACCTCGCTCGGCAGCGTGTGCATCGAATAGCGGAAGAGCGAGCGCGCATCGGAATAAGCGTTGAAATTGAGATCGCGTCCGGCGCTGCCGAGCTCGGCCTTGGCGGCGCGCAGCAGGTTGTGACGATCGGTGATGAAGGGACTCTCGCCCGGCCAGACCTTCTGGACGATCTCGAGCCCCGGGTCGTTGCCGTGCGAATGGATGCCGATGAGCCGCCCGCCCGGACCCAAAGCGCGCGCCAAGGGCGCGATCACCTTCTGCGCCTTGAACTCGGTCGAGGCGCGGGCGCGATAAGGCTGCGAGGCGATCACGAGATCGTAATCGGCGCGCGCGGCGCCGCGCTTCGGCCGCATCTGATCGAGCAGGAATGTGTAGTCCTCGCGATAGAGCACGAGAACGACCGGCTTCTCGTAAATGGGATTGCCGCTGATCTTGCTGACCTTGGCGCGCCAGTTCTGTGCGAGGAAAGTCTGCAGATCGGTGATCTGCTGCTCGAACTCGTGCGCCGTGCTGCCCAAGAGACTCTGCTCATGCCAGACGAGGCTCGTCGCCGCCGTCACCGAATTGGGCGTGAGCCACGGCGCCTCGGAATAGTACATGTTGGTCAGCACGAGCACGGTCGAGGGATGCTCGAAGAAGCGGTCGGGCATCTTCTCGAGCGTCAACCGCACATCCTCGAGGCTGATCTCCTTGCCGACGATGTAGAACGGCACGGTGGGGAAGCGCTCGTGCATCGAGCGCATGACCCGCGTCAGCACCGTGCCGTCGCCGACGCCGGCATCGAAAATGCGCAGGCCGGGCGGATGGGGATGGATATTGGCCAATTCGAGGCTCACCCGATCGGCCACCACCCACTTCTCGCTGCAGGTGTTGACGAAGAGCAGATATTTCTGCCGGTTGTCGAAGAAGCGAAAATTCTTGTCCGAAGGCTGCGGCGCGTCGCTCGGCGGCCCGGCCGGCGCCGGCACCTCGATCACGGGAGCCTCCACCGCGGCGAGCGGGCGCGGGCGCCGCGTCGACGCATCGATATCCTTCTGTCGCATCATGAAAGCACGCACACGCTCGACGGTCTTGCCGCGAACCCTGCCGCCAAACCGCAGCCGACTGACCAGTTTGCCATCGTTAACAGCGAGCCGACCGAAGGTCGATTCGGCCATACCGACCCGCCGACAATAACCTGCAATCTCCTGTAGGAGCGCTTCGCTCTCCAAGGCCTTTTCTCCCTCGTCTTCGGCGTCATGCCGTTGCTGCCATAATACGACGCCGAACAAGGGGCGAAATCAACCCACTTTTCGCCCATTCAGAAAGTGGGAATTATAGTGGGATTTTCAAGCCGTAACCAACAGAAAATGCCCGAAATTTGGGCGAAAGCCTTGCCCATTTTCGAGTCATCCCCACACCTCTTTTGCCACCTCGATGACAAGACGGAGCTTCGCTTTCTCATCCTCGATCGTGACATCGTTGCCCTCGATCGTGCTCGAGAAGCCGCATTGCGGGCTCAAGGCGAGTTGGTCGAGGGGGCAGTATTTCGCCGCCTCTTCGATGCGGCGCTTCAATTCGTCCTTCGTCTCGAGCTTGGGCAGCTTGGTCGTGACGAGGCCGAGGATGACGACCTTGCCCTTCGGCACGAAGCGCAAGGGCGCGAAATCGCCCGAACGCGGATCGTCATATTCGAGGAAATAGCCGGTGACGTTCACCTGGTTGAAGAGCACATCGGCAACGGGCTCATAACCGCCTTCGGCGACCCAGGCGCTCTTGAAATTGCCGCGGCAGAGATGCATCGCGACCACCATGTCGCTGGGCCTGGTCGCGATCGAATCGTTGATCAGCTTCGCATAGGTTTGCGGCAGGGTCTTCGGATCGCTGCCGATATTCTGCACCTGCTCGCGCAGCTTCGGATCGCAAAGATAGGCGAAGTTGACCTCGTCGATCTGCAGGTAGCGGCAGCCGGCCGCGGCAAGATCCTTCACCTCCTCGCTATAGACGCGACCGAGATCGGCATAGAACTCGCCGAGATCGGGATAGGCCTTCTGATCGATCGCCTTGCGCCCGCCGCGGAAATGCATGTTGCTGGGCGCCGGGATGGTGAGCTTCGGCGTGACCTTCGTCACCGATTTGAGGAACTTGAAATGGTCGACGAAGATCGGGTGCGGGCGCGCAAGCTTGCCGTCGACGCGGATGCCCGGCGGGGCGAATTGGATATCGCCCGTATGGGTGTGGAAGCTCGCCTTGATGCTCGGCGGCACCACCGTGACATTGGCGAACTGCTCGAGGAAATCGAGATGCCAGAAGGTGCGGCGGAACTCGCCGTCGGTCGCCACCTGGAAGCCCAAATCCTCCTGCAGCTTCACCACGTCGCGGATCGCCTTGTCCTCGACCTGGCGCAACTCTTCCGCGCTGATCTCGCCGCGCTTTTTCTTGTCGCGCGCCGCATGGAGCTCCGGCGGGCGGAGCAAGCTGCCGACGTGATCGGCGCGGAACGGCGGAAGATTGCGTGGGGCCATGACCGTCACTCCTCGTCTAGAGAAAACGCCGCGAACTCAATTCTCGGAATCAATCCTCGCCTGGCGCCGGCTGCGGCTGAAGCCCAGTGTGACCCTGCCATTCTGCGCGATAGAGCGGGGTCAGGATGATCGCATTGATGAGGCCGATCGCCAAAGGTACGGCGGCGATCCAGAAGAGATATTGCGTCGGCACTTTTGCCGCGATGAGGTAACCGCCGACGATCGGTCCAATGACCGAGCCAACCCGGCCGGCGCCGAAGCAGGAGCCAAGCCCCCAGGAGCGGATATAGGTCGGATAGACATTCGTCTCCGACGCGATGTTGCCGAACTGCAATCCGAGAAGGCAGAAGCCCGACGCCGCGACGAGCGCGATGATGACGCCTTCCGGCAATCCCACGAGACCGATCGAGGCGACGATCGGAATGGCGAGCGCGAAGAGGATCGGCACCGGGATGAAGCCGTATTTGTCCAAGGGCCGCATGATGACAAGACCGCCCAGCGTGCCGGCGAATTGGAACGCCGTGATGGCGAGGGCGGCGTGTTCCGCCGGATAGCCGTTGATCGACAGAATGGTCGGCGTCCACTGATTGATGAAATAGAAGATCATCAGGTTGATCGCGTTGGATATCCAGAACATCGGCGTGATCCAGGCGAGCCGGCCCTTGAAGATCGCGGTGTAGGAGAATTTCTCGCGATTATCCTCGCCGCCGATGACGAAATTCGAATTCGGATCGAAGGTGAGGCCCGGCTGCAGCCGCGCGAGAAGCTGCACGAGCCGCACATGGCGCTCGCGCTTCAGCGACAGGAACTTGATCGATTCCGGCAGGACGAACATCGCGACCAGCGCGACCGCGATCGGCACGAGGCCGCCGACCCAGAACAGGATCTGCCATCCATGCGTCGCCATGAATTTGGCGGCGATGATACCTGGAACGCCGCCCCCGAAAGTGACGCCCGAGAACATCAGGATGAAGAGCGTCGCGCGCATGCGCCGCGGCGCAAATTCGGCAACGAGCGCCGTCGCGATGGGCAACACGCCGGCGATGCCGATGCCGGCGATGAAGCGCAGCGCCACCAGCGTCCAAATATCCTGGACGAGGACGGAGGCCCAGGTGAAGACGCCGAAAAAGAGCAAGCCTCCGACCAACGCCGTACGGCGCCCGTAATGATCGGCGATCCAGCCGAGGATCGGCGGGCCGAAGAGGCCGGCGAACAAGCCGGCGCTGAAAAGCTTGCCGAGGTCGGCCGGGTTGACATGCCATTCATGGATCAAGGCCGGTGCAGCAAAGGCGGCGGCGCCGATGTCGTAGCCGTCGGACATCACGATGACGAAGGTCATCACGACCAGAACGATGTGGAAGAGGCCGATCTTCTGGGCATCGATGATCCGCGTGAGATCGACGGTTTGCGCTTGCGCCACGAAAAATCCTCCCAAAGCCCGCGGAGTTTATCCGCCTCGATGCGCTGTCATTAGGTCGAAGCCAAGTCCCGTGCAACCCATTTGCTGCCCATTTTCGGCGTGGGAAATCAGCGCGTCGAGGACAGGGTCTCGACTGCGTCGCGCGTCGGCAGCTGCGCCCGATCCCATCCGCCGCCCAGCGCCTCGATGAGGGCAATGCTCGCGCCGAACCGGCTTTGCAGGATCCCGAGCGCCGTTTGCTGGTTGGAAAGCGAATTCGCCTGCGCGGTGACTACAGCCGTGTAATCGACGGTGCCGGCGCGGTACTGATTGAGCGTCAGCTGCTCCGCCTCCTTGGCCGCCGCCACCGCACGCGTCTGCACCTCCGCCTGCTGCGCGAGGATGCGCAGGGCCGCGAGCTGATCTTCGACCTGCTGGAACGCCGTCAGCACGTCTTGCCGGTACAGGGCGACGGTCTGATCGTAGGTGGCGCGCGCGGCCGCGACGCGGGCCGCAGTCAGGCCGCCGTTGAAGATCGGCAGGGTGACGTCGGCGAGCCCGAAGGACCAGAGGCTGCTGTCGGCGGTGAACAGCTTATGCAAGAGGGAGCTGCTCTGCGTATAGGAAGCGCCGAGCGTGATCGTCGGGAAATAGCCGGCGATGGCGACGCCGATCTGGGCGTTGGCCGCGGCCATGTTGCGCTCGGCCTGCGCGATGGTGGGATTGCGCTCCAAGAGCGCCGACGGCAAGCCGGGCGGCATCACCGGCACGGTGACATCGAGCGGCGCCGGCGCGATTGCGAAATCCGCCGGCGCCTTGCCGATCAGCACGGCGATCGCATGCTCGAATTGGGCGCGCTGCACGCCGATTGCGACCGCCTGCGACCGCGCGTTTTCGAGCTGGGTCTCGGCCGAGGCGATATCGGTACGGGCCGCGGTGCCGACATTGTAGCGATTCTGCACGATCTGCAGCGAGCGCGTGAAGGCGTCGACGGTCGAATCGAGCAGCCGCTTCAACTCGTCCGCGATGCGCAGATCGAAATAATCCGTCGCCAGCTCCGCCTGGGTCGCGAGCTGCGCGGCGGCAAGGCTCGCGGCGCTTGCTTGCGCGTTGGCGACATTGCTCTCGACCGTGCGCCGTACCTCGCCCCACACATCGACGATCCAGTTCGCTTGCGCCGACGCATCGAAGGCGTTCGACACGCTACTGCGACCGCTCGAGAAGCCGGTGGCGGATGTGAAGGTTCCGCCGCTACGGCCGGTGCGCGTCGCCGAGCCGGTGAGATCGAGGGTCGGAAAATATCCGGCGCGCGCCTCGCCGACGAGCGCTTGCGCATTGCGGTAAGCCGCTTCGGATGCTTTAAGGTTCTCGTTCGAGACATTGACCTGCCGCTCCAGCGCATCGAGGGCCGGGTCGTTATAGATCGACCACCATGCCTCGCCGCTGGCCGGCGCTTGCGGCTCGGCCGGCTTCCAGCCTTCGGCTTCCTTGTATTTCGTCGGGACCACGGCA
>CAYMNX010000665.1:0-17129 GCA_964391905.1 uncultured Rhizobiaceae bacterium | reverse complement strand
TCGCCGACCTCTCCGGCGTCGGCATCATCTCGGTATTCTCCGCGACCGTCTATGTCTCGATGATGGCGCTCTACTACGCCAATGTCGTGGCGTCGCAATCGGAAATGGAGCGCGAGGTTGAACGGCACCGCGCCACGGCTGCGAAACTTCTCGAAGCGAAAGAGGAAGCAGAACGCGCCAACCGCGCCAAATCGGTCTTCCTTGCCAAGATGAGCCATCAGCTGCGTACCCCTTTGAATGCGGTCATCGGCTACAGCGAAATGCTGCTCGAAGATGCGGAAGCAAACGGGCATGAAGGAGAAACCGCCGATCTGAAACGCATCAACTCGGCGGGCAAGCACTTGCTATCGCTCGTGTCCGACGTACTCGACATGTCGAAGATCGAAGCGGATGAAACGGAGCTCGTGATTCAGCCATTCGACGTGGCGGGATTCATCGAGGACGTGATCGCGACAACGCGAAGCCTGGTGGTCAGCAATGGAAACGAATTCATCGTCGAGCGCGGAAGCGACCTCGGCATTGCAATTTCCGATGCCACGCGTCTTCGTCAGGCGACGCTCAACCTCTTGAGCAACGCCGGCAAGTTCACGCACAACGGCCGTGTTACGCTCGCCGTCGCGCGCGAAAAGCGGGCAGGCGGCGATTGGATCAGAATCGCTGTCACGGATAGCGGCATCGGCATCACCAAGGACAATCTCAGCAAACTCTTCAAGAACTTCAATCAGGCGGAGGCTTCGACCGCGAGCCGCTTCGGCGGTACCGGGCTCGGGCTCGCGCTGAGCCAGGCGCTCTGCCGGATGATGGGCGGCGACATAACGGTAAAAAGCGAAATCGGCCGCGGATCCTGCTTCACCATCAGTATTCCCGCCTATATCGAAGCACACCAGCAGATCGAGCCTTTGGGTAAGCCGAACCGGTCGATCGATGCCGCGGCGGGAATAGCGACAAATGCGGCCTGACGCGCGCGATCCACGGCGGATTCTTGTCGTCGACGGCGATCTCGGCTTTGCCGAAGCTCTTGTCGGCCAGCTCAAATCCTGCGGCTACGAAGCAGCCATGGCCGCGACGCAGCGCGACGTACTGACTGCACTGCGAGACTTCAACGCGCCGGTAGCGCTTTTAGACGTCCAAACCGCGGAGCAGATGGGCCTTCAATTCGTCGAGCAGCTCAAGGAAGCGCGGCCCGACCTACTTTGCATCGCCATGGCGCAGGCTCCCGACCTCGATTGCGCATTAAAGGCGTTTCGCGAAGGGGCCCACGACTTCTTCCGCAAGGGATGCCCGGTCGGCGAGCTGGTCAACATTCTCGAGCGCGCCTTCAAGAAGCATCAATTCCTGAAAGTATCCGAGATGGGATATGAGGCCCTGCGGCGTGCGAAGGAAGAAGCGGAGGCCGCCTACCACGCGAAGTCTGAATTCCTCGCGACGATGAGTCATGAGCTGCGAACGCCTCTCAACGCCATCATCGGGTTTTCCGAACTCATGGTACAAGGCGTTCTGGGGCCGATCGAGAATGAGAACTATCTATCGTACATCAAAGATATTCATTTCAGCGGTCGCCATCTCCTCGACATCATCAACGATATTCTCGACTACTCGAAAGCCGAAGCCGGGAAGCTCGAACTGCTGGAGACCGAGGTCGATCTGCGCCAGACCGTGGCAACGCTGCTTCGCCTCACGGGTCCCAAGGCGCGAGATGCCGGTCTGGTGCTTCGCCATCGGCTCCCGCCCGAGCTGCCGCGGCTTTGGTGTGACGAGCGCAAGCTAAAGCAAATGTTGCTCAATCTTCTGAGCAACGCGGTGAAGTTTACGCCATCTGGCGGGCGGATCGATGTCAGGATCGATTATACGCCCATCAGGCTGGCGATCAGCGTGCACGATACGGGCATCGGAATCGCCAAATCCGACCAGGCGCGAATCGTTCAACCCTTCGTTCAATTGGAGAATTCGACGAGCCGCATTCACGAAGGCACGGGTCTTGGTCTGACGCTCGTCAAAGCAATGGTCGAGTTGCACGGCGGCAACCTGTCCTTCGAGAGCGAATTGGGACGCGGAACAACGGCTCGTCTCACCTTTCCGGCCGATCGAATCATCACGGCGACCGCTTACCCGTTGGTGGCCACAAAGCGATGAAATATCCGCCGCGCCATCGAAGCCGCCTCCGACACGCAACAAGCCGCGGTGGCCTCTTCAACCCAAACAATGCCTTAAGAATTGCCTGTTAACATCGCCCATTTATTGCCCTGACCCAAGAGGATGGCTGATGTTCCTGTGGGCCCGTCCGTCGCCATCAAGAATTTATCCGCTTCTCGATTGGTTCATCCCGCCGCGTCTCCGCGAGGAAAACGCGACGCTGCAGCGCGCGCGCATGTTCTTGATCAGCCACCTATTCGGGCCGTTCCTCGGGCACACGATTACGGTTTACCTCTACATTCTTAATCCCGTTCATGACTATGCGTTGTGGGTTCTTGCCGGGTCCATAACGATCTTCTGGGCGTTTCCCTTCGCGCTGCGGCAAACCGGCTGGTTCACGTTTCTTGCCCTATTGTCGGTTCAGAACCTGATCTTCGCCGTTCTCTGGGGTTGCTACCATTATGGCGGCGTCAGCTCGCCATTTCTTCCTTGGCTCCTGACGGTTCCGCTGCTCGCGTTCTTTTATCTTGGGCCAGGACGGCGTCCGAGGCTTCTCATTTTGACGATCATCGCGATAAACCTCGGGGGCTTCTATCTCATCTACGCAAACGGACACGCGTTCCCCGAGCATATCCCGCTCGCGAAACTCTCGGGAATCGGGATCATTTCGACGCTTTGCGCCGCGGTCTACGTATCGATGATGGCTCTTTACTACGCCAACATCGTCGCATCGCAAACGGCGCTCGCTCATGAGGTCGAACGCCACTTGGCAACGGCCAGAATGCTCCGCGAGGCCAAGCTGGAAGCGGAACGCGCCAACCAAGCGAAATCCGAATTTCTAGCGAAGATGAGCCATGAGCTGCGCACGCCGCTCAATGCCGTGATCGGTTATAGCGAGATGCTACTCGAGGAATTGGATCCGGCGACGCGCGAGGAGCAGCGAGGAGACATCAATAAGATCAACGCCGCCGGCAAGCATCTTCTGAACCTCATTACCGACATCCTCGATCTTTCCAAATTGGACGCGGGAAAGATGGAGCTTTATCCGGAGCGCCTAGACTTCGCCGCCCTCATAGACGAAGTTGCCGAGAATTGCCGCGCGGGAATCACGGCAAACGGCAATCAGCTTTCTGTATCGACGAGCTCTTTGGGCACGATCGAAACGGATGGAGCGAAGCTGCGCCAAGCGATTTCCAATCTTTTGAGCAATGCGGGGAAATTCACGCGCAATGGCAGCGTCACCCTGACCGCGGGCCAAGAAAACGGCTGGGTCACTATCTCCATTCGCGACACAGGCTGCGGCATTAGCCGGCATGACCTGACCAATCTTTTTCAGAACTTCCGAGAAGCCGAGAGCGCGACATCGAGCAAATACGGCGGTACCGGCCTCGGCCTTGCTCTCAGCCAGAAACTCTGCCGCCTGATGGGAGGCGATATAAGCGTCGAGAGCGAGCTCGGCAAAGGCTCCTGCTTCACAATCCGCGTTCCCGATCGCATCACGCATCAAGATCGCGATCTGGACGCTGCGCCTTCTTTGCCCGAGCTTGCTTCGTCACCTCTGACGGAGGGCGATCCGCCCGGCGGAACGGTTCTCGTCATCGACGATGACCCACAAGTTTTGGAGCTAATGCATCGAATTCTGACGCGCGAAGGTTTCCAGCCGGTCCTTGCTGACAATGCGGCAGAAGGAATCAGCTCGGCAAGGCGCGCCGTCCCGTCGGTGATCATTCTCGATATCCTGATGCCCGACATGGATGGTTGGCATGCCCTCGAAATCATCAAGCACGACAAGAAGCTCCGCGACTGCCCCGTGGTGCTCCTTTCCGTGAACGATGCCTTTCAAAAAGCGCGGGCGCATGGCGCCGCCGGCCATCTGGTCAAGCCGATCGACCGCGAGACGCTGAAACGCCTGCTCGAGGAATTGCGCATCAAAACAGGAAATGGCGGTGAAAGATCTCGAAGGAACGGCGCGTCGCCTGGCGGCGCGATCGAAAGCAATCAAGCGGACTCTTCTTTGGTGGCGCTCCGATGACCAAGATCCTGCTCGTCGAAGATAATGAAATGAACCGCGACATGTTGGGCCGGCGCCTCAAGCGGCACGGCTTCACGGTCTGCTTTGCCATCGATGGCCCAAGCGGGGTCAGCATGGCGCGAGACGAAACCCCCGATCTGATCCTGATGGATGTCGCCCTTGGCGATATGGACGGATGGGAAGCGACCCGCCGGATCAAGGCCGATAAGGATACGGCTCACATTCCCATCATCGCCCTCACCGCGCACGCCCTCGCAAGCGATCGCGATAAAAGTGTCGAGGTTGGCTGCGCCGAATTCGACACGAAGCCTGTGGACCTGCCGCGGCTGTTGCACAAAATTGACGTCTGCCTGGCAGCCGCCGGACGCCGGGGTGGAAACCCTGCGCCGTAAGCGCGCCGGGACGCAAATCGAATTTCCAGGGTCTTTACGAAGGCCCGAGGCTCGAGAGTAAATTTCTGAGCGCTTTCAGATCGACGGGCTTGGCGAAATCATTCGCGACTTTGAGCCCTCGGAGTGCCGCCAATCGGCCGGCCGCTTTCCGCAGCCAGTCATCCTGACCGCTGATAATGACGAGCTGACCCTCAAAACCGGCCTCTTCCAGCAGCGACAACAGGCCGATGCCATCTTCCTCGGGCATGCAGAGATCGAGCGTCAGCACCTCGGGCTTCCACTCCGCCAGCATCTGGCGGAGCAATCGCGAGTCGGCAATTGGACGCGCGTCGTAGCCGCATTTCGTCGCGACCCGCGCAATGAGCTCGGCTGAGTCAGAATTGTCATCCATGGCCAGAAGGCGGCGCTTTGTGTTTGGCAAGCTACTCTCCAACGGCATGCGCGATTGGAGGCGCCTCATCTGAGAGCAGCCCCTGATATCGGCTATAGGCAGACCGGGCGGCATCGAGCGCCACATGCATTCGCGCCATCAACTCGTCGATCTGCTCTCGCGAATGCTTCGCCATGACTTGCAGGCGAAAACGCGCGCTTCCCTTGGCGACGGCGGGAAACTCGACGAGATTGGCAACGACACCAAGCGAGGGCAGTCTCTGACTGACCAAACGGGCGAGGGCTTCGTCGCCGACCTTGGCCGAGACGATGGCAGACGGATTGCCGATCACTTCGAAGCCCGCGCGCTCGAGCTCAGCGCGCAGATAGAGGACATTCTCCATGAGCGCGGCACGGAGCGATCGCCCTTCACCGGATTGGATGATCTCGAAAGCCTTCAGCACGATCGCGGATTGGACAGGCGACAGCGCATTGGAAAAGGTTCCGGAGCTGCCGAAGTAACGCAAATATTCTTTCACAGCCGCGGAATTGCATGTGACAAAGCCGCCATTCGAAGCGAAGGTCTTCGAGAAGCTGCCCATCACGATATCAACCTCGCCGAGCATCTTCTGCAGGCCGATATGGCCGCGGCCGTCCTCGCCGATATTTCCCAAGTCATGTGCGACGTCGACGAGAAGTCGGGCATCGAACTCGCGGCAAAGATCCTGCATCGCCGCGATATCGGGGGTGTCCGAGTCCATCGAGAAAAGGCCCTCGGTGACGACCAAGATGCCGTTTACCGCATCGCGCGCACGAATCCGCTTCAAATGCCGGCGGACGGATTGGAGATTGAGATGGCCGTGAAGGTGAACATTGCGCGTCGAGGCCGCCGCGCCATCTTGAAGGCAATTATGCGCGAGGCCGTCCATCACGACGTGATCGTCAGGACGAATCAATCCTTTGATGACCCCGTATCCCGCAGCCCAGCCGGTCGGATAGAGGACGGTGTGCTCCATCTGCAAGAATTTGGAAACGGTTTCTTGCAGGGCAATCGAATAGCGCGTATTTCCGAGAAACGCTGCCGACCCGGCGCTGTGGACGCCGTACTCCTCGATAGCGGCAATCGCGGCCGCCTTTATCGCCGGATGCGAGGCGAGACTCAGATAATCTTGCGAAGCAAAATTGACGCCGCGGAAACCGCGGCCTGCGTCGTCCTTCGCGCTGCAGATCGGCCCCGGCGCTTCGTCCGTCGATTTTGAATAGGGCCAATATCCGAATTGACGCCGCGAATCCTGCCACCGGTAGAAGTCTTCGACGCGAGCGAACAGATCGACGCCCTGGGGATCGCGGTATTCCCGCAGACTTCCGGTCAAGGCCTCAATGGTCGCGCGGTCGCTGGTCTTGTCGAGCAAAGACGATCCCCAATGATGCTACCGAGTGTTCACACAACCCGAGCGTCGGCCAAAGACTTGCTTCGATATTATATAGAAAGAATGAAAAAGTCGTAATTAATCAGCGACCGCCCGAACGAACTGTCGGACATTATTCTTAATCGCGAAGCCAAATATCTGAACGCTCTTTGCCAAAAGAGTGAACGAGATCAGCCGCAGAGATTACCATCGCTCACGGGTAAAACTGTCGCAACGAGACCCTTAGCGCGGGTGATTGCCGCGCAAGCGACCGTCCTATCTTCGTCCGCCCTAAGTGCGCCGCAACCACGCGGCGGGATCGAAACGTTGGGCATAAGCGCGGTATATCCACTGCTGTTCCGCCAGAAACTCGATGCCGATATCATCGCTTCGGCGCCACGCCAAAAGTGCCGCTATCGGTGGAATGTTCTCGATGATCAGCCGAATATTATGCAGATCGTTGACAGCCCCTTCGAGGTGCAACCGCGCGCCTGTGCTTGAAATGTCGATGACAGTACATTTCAGCCGTTGGCCATTGCATCTCAACTCCGCGGGCCAATTCGCACGCAGACGGCGCCCCGCGCTGGGTGGCGCGCCCATAGGCCGGCGGAGGCGCCGCACATTATCGGGCAAAGGTTTGTTCATGATCGACGCAATCCGTGGCGAATTCAGCTCTCAAATCGCTTTTTGATCTTACGGCCATTGAACGGAATCAAGCCGCTGCGGCCGACGCTGCGCGAGATCATGCAAGGTGCATACGCGCTCGGCCCAGTCGAAGGTCTGTACGATAAGGATCTGTTTGACGTCGGTCCCACCCAGCGCGAATGGCAGCAGCAATCGCTCGGTCGACATGCCCAATTCGTCGGACTTGAAGGCGCTTGCTGCATAGCGCGGCAATTTCTTTGTCGACACCTCGGCGACCAACCGCTCCATGAACTCAAGATCGTCCTTCTCGAGCACCTCATCGATGAAGCGGTTGGTGGGATCGCAGCCGAGCGCCTCGACCACTCTTGTGCCGACCAGCCGATATCGAGAGCGCGCCTCCTCGCCAATAAGGTCCAGTATCGAGAGATTGGGGAGAATATCCTTGACTTCCGCTGGATCGAAATCCTTGCGATCGGGAAGCGCATTGCCATCGGACTTCGTCACCCAATACTCATAGGCGCGACGCAGAACATCGTTTTGATCGACCGACCAGTGCCCGAGAAGTTGACCCACGCGTTCCAGTAGCGCGCTGCGCTCAACCGGCTTCTGCATGATCCGGCCGTTCCGCGCCATCTCTGGATGCGCCTTGAAGCGTTCGGGATAACCCGTCACGTGAAGCACCTTCAGCCCCGGCCTCAATCGACGTGCATCCTTGCTCAAGACAAACCCATCGCGGGTTCCCGGCATAACGATGTCGGTCAGCAGCAGATCGAACGGCTGGTCGCGTTGAAGAACACGCAGGGCGAAATCGGCGTCGGCCGCCGCGACAACCTGATAACCCTGCCGCGCCAGGTAGGTGGTGAGGAGCTCCCTCAAGTTTTCATCGTCTTCGACGAGAAGAATGCGGGCAGGCGTTCCCATACTCAACGGCCCTTCAACTGCAGTGCTGTCGGCTGCGCAACTCCCTGTTTAAACCGCAAATCCTCAAGATTTGGTCAAAGCGGTGCTGCGACAAAGGAGGCGTTAACACGTTATGGAACTGAAGAAATCGGGCCATTTTCAGCCGCGGGACCGTCACGACCGAGCGTCACCGCCGCCGCAGCCGCGACCAAATGGCGCGGCTCGATCGATGCCGATAGGGAACCAGCCGAACATCCACTTTTCATGCGGCCAATGAGCCCGCGGCCCGGCGCTTGCCGAGCAGGCGCATCGACGAAAAGCTCTCTTTCCTACGCTTCTCAGAATTGCGAGCCATCACTCGCCCTCAACGGCCGCTCAACTGATTTTTAAGTAAAAGCATAGATAACTTCGCATGTCGAATATCGCATTGCCGCGATTGGCTCTCATCGCTCGTCGGGGATTCAATAAGGGGTAACCTTGATGCATCAAGGCTCGATAAAGGCCGCATGGCTCGCGGTCATGGTTGGCATGGGAGCCATGATTGGGTCATCAGACGCAATCGCCTCCGGCTTCGCCATTCGCGAGAATTGCGCCGAAACTCTAGGCACCGTTTTCGCCGGCGCAGGGTCCCTGGCGGACGAGCCTTGCACTGTGTTCAACAACCCGGCCGGTATGACGCGCCTCAGCGGGAATCAAATCGAGGTCGGCGCGACGGCGATGTTTCCGACCATCAACTTTCACGGCACGGATACGGCCGGCGGCAACACGGGGAACAATGGCGGGCGGACGGCGTTCATCCCGAATTTGTATGGTGTTACGGATATCACCCCCGATCTCAAGCTCGGCCTCGCGGTAACGGCACCGTTCGGCCTTCCCATCAAATACAACTCCGCCTGGGCCGGACGCTATCTCGCGATCCAAGCGCAAGCGCTCACGGTCGATGTCAATCCGAACATCGCGTACAAAATCAACAATTGGCTCTCGGTCGCCGCCGGCGTATCGATGCAATATCTCACTTTCACGCTGAGCAATGCCGTCAATCAGTCCGCGGCCGGCGCGGGCGATGCGCTGGCGCGGTTCAAAGGCGATAATTGGGGCGTCGGCTACAATTTCGGCGTGCTGCTTGAACCGATCGACGGCACGCGCGTCGGCTTGACCTATCGCTCGAAGATCGATCACAAGCTGACGGGCAACCAAAATTTCCTGCACGTCGACCCGGCTTTCGCGAGCGCGCTTGTCAGCTCCGGTGCGCGGGTGGATATCAGTCTCCCGGCCTCCTGGGGCGTCAGCGTCACACACACATTGACACCAGCCCTCGACCTTGTGTGGGACGCGCAGTACACACAATGGAGCTCTTTCAAGGGCGTTGGTATCGACGCGGCGGTACGGAGCTTTTTCAACGAATCTTACCGCGACAGCTGGTTCACCGCGCTCGGCCTTATCTATCACCTCAATGATGCGTGGACATTGCGCGGGGGCGCCGGCTGGGATCAATCGCCGGTGCAGAATCGCTATCGCGATGTCGCGGTGCCGGACCAAGATCGTTACATGCTCGGCTTTGGCGTCGGCTACAAGATCACTCCTTCCATGAGCATCGACGCCGCCTATGCCCATTATTTCGCGAGTCCCGCCAGCATGAACGATAGCATCAACAATACGGCCCCGGTGCCGGGCACGCTTCTGACGACTCAATTGCAGGGCACGTATCAACTGAGCATCGACGCCATATCGCTCGGATTTCAAATCAAGTTCTAATCCAGAGGCCGGCGGTGCGAGCGCGACGAACATCTCCTCGCCGCCGGCTTCGATTTAAGCACAAAGGGCGAGGGTCCTGGGCCCTCGATAGCGAGCCCGTTTGCACCGGTGATGGCCACCGGCAGATCCGCCACGCCCGCACGACATCGCGCTGAGACCCCGCGCGAAAATCATCCTGCCGCGCTCGACCGGAAAAGCTTTCTCACCCAATCCACATGGCTGGCGGAGACAATGGCCTTCGCTAAACTACAGCCTTGGTCGGTGGAGGAGCACCGACATCGGTCGTGACCATCTTAGGGGCAGGAGTTCGCTATGAAAATCGAGACGCTCACCTATTCCGCCGAAGGGACGACGTTTCAAGGTTATCTCGCCGATCCTGAAGGCAGCGGTCGCCGGCCAGCTGTGCTGATCGCCCACGAGGCGCCGGGCCTCAATGATCATCCCAAAAGGCGGGCGCGGATGATCGCCGAGCTCGGCTATATCGCGCTCGCTGCGGATCTCTATGGCAATGGAAGGGTCGCGAAAAAGCCCGAAGAATCGCAACAGCTGATGGCGCCGCTGCGCGAAGACATTCCGAGGCTTCGCAAGCACATACGCGCAGGATTCGACGCATTGGCGCAATTGCCGAATGTCGATCCGAAGCGCCTCGGCGCAATGGGATACTGTTTCGGCGGACTTGCGGTTCTCGAACTTGCGCGCATGGGTTCGCCGCTCGCCGGCGTCGTGAGCTTCCACGGCATCCTCGGCACCAAGACACCCGAAGGCGCGAAGAACATCGCCGCCAAGATCCTCGTCTGTACCGGCGCCGATGATCCCCTCGTGCCGCCGGAGCAGGTCGCCGGCTTTGCCGAAGAAATGACAAAAGGCGGCGTCGACTGGCAGGTCATCACCTATGGCGGCGCCAAGCATGCCTTTACCAACCCCGATGCCAAGCGACCGCCGGCCCTCGAATACAACGCCGCAGCCGATGCGCGCTCATGGGAAGCGATGCGAAGCTTCTGGTTCGAGCTCTTTGGCAAGCCTTGATCCGCGCGGCCCTCGGCGGAAGCGTTAAAATCTGTCATGGCTATCGCTCACCTCGCCGTTGGTAAGCTCGCCGATATCCGATAAGGTGGTTACACGTTGCGACAATTCCTTCAACGCACTCCAGCGCGAGGATGCGCCAACGAAATGAACCCGCTGTTCTAACCGCGGTCTTCACGCCGCCGTGGCTTCACTCGCAACGGCGGCAAGAGCAGCTATCATCGCGGCAAGATTTGCGGCCCCCTCGCCGGCGCCGTGCCTCTCAGCGAGCCAATCGGGATCGTTGTAGGAAAGCCAGGTCGTCCCCTCGCCATCCTGCCAGACCAGCGCCTTGAGCGGCAGATCGATGCCCATCGTCTGGACAGCCTGCATCAAAGGCGTACCGGCGCGCGGATTACCGAAGATGAGCACTTCTGTCGGCCGTAGGCCGAGACCAACGCTTGCCGCCGCCGCCGCATGGTCGATGCGCGCGAGAACGCTCATGCCGCGCTTGCTGACAGCAGCGACGAGACGCTCCATCGTCTCCTTCGGGCCATGAATGCTGCGACGGCTCGTCAATCCAGGCGGGTTCATCGCGGAATCTCCTTCGCTACCTGCACGAGTTTAATCGGCGATCGAGCAGGAATGTTGGGTCCTCAGCTCTCGGCTCCTCTTTCACCAATATAAGCGTTGGCCTCCTTTTAACACGGCATCAATCGAGACACGCGCAATAGAGCAAGCGCGTCCCACTCTCCGCAAATTCACGCATGTACCGTGGCGACGCCAAGTGCGATATCGCTCCTATGAGGTGCGTTTCGCAAAGATTGGGACTCTGCCTTTGCGCCCAGCGCCGAAAGGCTCGGGTCGGTTGACTGAGGTTTCACCATGAAGGAACGGCGCGAGACGACAGTGGGTCGGCGAGGGCTGCTTGGCGCCGTTGTGATCGGCGTTGCCGCTGCCTTAAGGCCGAAAGCAATTGTGGCCGCGCCGGCCGCCATCAAGCCCGAGAGCAGAGCCGATAAGCGCAAAGCGCGATATCAGGCAAACTCGGCGGAGGTTCAACGCTTCTACCACGTCAATCGCTACCCCGCGCAGTGAGGATATGCCGTGCTGATTAAAAGGACGGAGCGGCGCATCGACGGAACGAAGCTCGCCGGCCCATCGGACGATCGCTCGGAGGGTCTCGATCGTCGCGCCTTCCTTCGCCGCTCCGGCCTTGTTGCCGGTGGTTTGGCCGCGCTTGGCAGCTTGCCACTCGGCACCATCCGTAACGCCGCCGCCGGGCCGCCGCCCGCACCAGGAGCAGCAGTCGCAACCCGGCGAAACATTTGCACGCACTGCTCGGTCGGATGCTCGGTCGTCGCCAAAGTCGCGAACGGCGTGTGGGTCGGGCAGGAGCCGCAATATGACAGCCCGATCAATCGCGGCTCGCATTGTTGCAAGGGCGCGGCGGTGCGCGACGACGTGCTGAGCGAGCGCCGCCTGCGTTACCCGGTGAAGCTCGTTGATGGTCGCTGGACCCGCCTTTCCTGGGACCAGGCGATCGATGAGATCGGCGACAAGCTCTTGGCGATCCGCGAGAAGTCGGGGCCAGATTCGGTCTACTGGCTGGGTTCGGCCAAATTCACCAACGAAGCGGCCTATCTCTACCGCAAGCTCGCCGCCTTCTGGGGAACCAACAATTCCGACCACCAGGCGCGAATCTGCCACTCCACCACGGTCACCGGCGTCGCCAATACCTGGGGCTATGGCGCGATGACCAACAGCTACAACGATATCCGCAACGCCAAGACTATTCTCATCATGGGCGGCAATCCTGCCGAGGCTCATCCCGTCTCGCTGCAGCACATTCTCGAAGGCAAGGAACTCAACCGCGCCAATATGATCGTCATCGATCCGCGGATGACGCGGACCGCAGCGCACGCGACCGAATATGTCCGCGTCCGTCCCGGCACCCACATCGCAACCATCTATGGGATGCTGTGGCACATCTTCGAGAATGGCTGGGAGGACAAGGATTTTATTCGCCAGCGTGTCTACGGCATCGATGAGATCCGCGCGGCAGTCGCGAAGTGGACGCCCGACGAGGTCGAGCGTGTTACCGGCTTGCCCGAGGCCCGCGTCAAGCATGTCGCCGAGGTTTTCGCCAAGGAGAAGCCGGCGACGCTCATTTGGGCAATGGGGCAAACGCAGTATACGACGGGAACCGCGAATGTTCGGGCAAGCTGCATTCTGCTGCTCGCCACCGGCAATGTCGGCCTGCCTGGTACCGGCGCCAATATCTTCCGT
Source organism: uncultured Rhizobiaceae bacterium (assembly GCA_964391905.1). GTDB lineage: Bacteria > Pseudomonadota > Alphaproteobacteria > ATCC43930 > CGMCC-115725 > CAIKMD01. Next base: position 4,203 of record CAYMNX010000665.1, on the reverse strand, counting down.
GGCCACGACAACGTTCAGGGCGCGACCGATCTCGGTCTCGATGTCACGACCCTGCCGCTCTACTACGGTCTCGCAGAGGAGGCGTGGCGGCATTGGTGCCGCGTCTGGCAAGTGGATTACGACTGGATCCGCTCTCGCTTCGCCAGCAAAGCGCTGATGGAGGGTCCGGGCATTCCCAGCACGCGCTGGTTCGATGCAACCTTGCTGCCGAAAGAGCAGGTGAGCCAACCCGACACGCTGAGGGCCATGTTTGTCATGGGGCATGGCGTCAACACGATTACGCGGATGCCGGAGGCGGTGCGCGGGATCGAGAAGCTCGACATGCTCGTCGTCTGCGATCCCTATCCGACTGGCTGGTCGGTCATCTCCGAGCGCAAGGATGGCATCTATCTGCTGCCTGCTTGTACCAGCTTCGAGATGGACGGCTCGCGCACGGCGTCCAATCGTTCTCTGCAATGGGGCGAGAAGATCGCCGAGCCGGTCTTCGAATCGAGGAACGACTACAACACGATGTATCTGCTCGCCAAAAAGCTCGGCTTTGCCGATCAGATGTTCAAGAACATCAAGATCGAGAATGGTGATGTGTCCGCCGAGGATATTCTGCGCGAGATCAATCGCGGCGGATGGTCGACCGGCTATTGCGGCCAATCGCCCGAGCGGCTCAAAGCGCATATTCGCAATCAGGCCAAATTCGATCTCGTCACCCTGAGAGCGCCAAAGGACGACCCCGAAGTCGGCGGCGATTATTACGGCCTTCCATGGCCGTGCTGGGGAACGCCCGAGTTGAGGCATCCCGGCAGCGGGATTCTCTACAACACCAACCTGCCGGTGAGCGAGGGCGGCGGCACATTTCGTGCCCGCTTCGGCATCGAGCGCATCGTCAAGCGCAAGGTGATGGAGAACGGTCGGGAAGTCGAGCGGGAAGATCACGACAACCTTCTCGCCGAGGGATCTTATTCGGCCGGATCCGAGATTAAGGATGGCTATCCGGAGTTCACGCTCGGCGTGCTCAAGAAGCTCGGTTGGGATAAGGACCTTACCACAGAGGAAGCCGAAGTCATCCGCCAGGTCAATTCGAGCAATCCCGATCTCGTTTCCTGGGCGACCGATCTCTCGGGCGGGATTCAGCGCGTCGCGATCGCGCATGGCTGCGCGCCCTATGGCAACGCCAAGGCGCGCATGATTGCCTGGAACCTACCCGATCCCATCCCCGTCTTCCGTGAAGCGATCTACACCTCGCGGCCCGATCTCGTCGCCAAATACCCGACCTTGCCGGATGCGCAGCAATTCCGCGTGCCGAATATCGGCTTCACGGTCCAGAGGGCCGCGGTCGAAAAAGGTATTGTCAAGCAATTCCCGCTGATCCTGACCTCGGGCCGCCTCGTCGATTACGAGGGCGGCGGCGAGGAATCGCGCTCCAACAAATGGCTCGCGGAGCTGAAGCAGCACATGTATGTCGAAATCAATCCGGCGGATGCGAGCGAGCGCGGCGTCAAGGACGGCGATTGGGTCTGGGTCATGGGTGCCGAGAACAGCTCGAAAGCGCGAATGAAGGCGCTCGTGACGGAGCGTATCGGCAAAGGCGTCGCCTGGATGCCCTATCATTTCGCCGGCTGGTTCCAGGGTATCGATCTGCGCAACAAATACCCGAAGGGCGCCGATCCGTTCGTGCTCGGCGAGAGCGTGAATTCGCTGACGACTTACGGCTTCGATCCGGCAACGGGCATGCAGGAGCCAAAGGCGACGCTTTGCCAAATCGTGAGCGCATAGAGGCAGCATCATGGCGCGAATGAAATTCCTTTGCGATGCCGACCGATGCATCGATTGCAACGCCTGCGTCACCGCCTGCAAGAACGAAAACGAGGTGCCATGGGGCATCAATCGCCGCCGCGTTGTCACGATCAATGACGGCAATCCCGGCGAGCGCTCGGTATCAATGGCATGCATGCATTGCACCGACGCACCTTGCGCGGCGGTCTGTCCGGTCGAGTGCATCTTCCCGACCGAGGATGGCATCGTGCTCCATTCGAAGGATCTGTGTATCGGCTGCGGTTATTGCTTTTACGCCTGTCCGTTCGGCGCGCCGCAATATCCGCAGATCGGCAATTTCGGCTCGCGCGGCAAGATGGATAAATGCACATTTTGCGCCGGGGGCGGCGGTACCGAGGCGCCGGGCAGCGCCGAGGAATTTGCAAAATACGGCTCCAACCGCTTCGGCGATGGCAAGTTGCCGATGTGCGCCGAAATGTGTTCGACCAAGTCGCTGCTCGCTGGCGACGGTGAGATCATCGCCGAGATCTATCGAGAGCGGGTTGTCAAACGCGGCTACGGCTCCGGTTCCTGGGGCTGGAAGACGGCCTACTACGAGGATGTCGAAACATGAAAGGCTGCAGAGCCATAGGCGCGGCCTTGCGCTGTCTCGCGCTCGCCGCATTGATGCTCGTCGTACTTGCCGGATCGCTTCCCGCGAGCGCGCAGCAACTCGGCCCCGACGGCGCCCCCAATCCAACGGCGAGCGCCGTAAACGAGCAAACGCTCCTGCGGCAGGAGCCCCGCATCGAAGGGCGCATCGATATTCCTGATACCAAAGCAAGCGTGCTGATACAGCCCGCGGGACGCGTGTGGGATCACTTCCACGAAGTGACGCTGCATTGGGTCGGCACGATCGTGATCCTTGGCATGATCGCAGTCTTGGCGGGCGGCTATTTGATCGTCGGCCGGCTACGGATCTCGGCCGGCCGGTCGGGAAGGAAGGTGCACCGGTTCAACGCGTTCGAGCGCTTCTCGCATTGGCTGACGGCCGTGTCCTTCGTCGTTCTCGCCTTGACGGGCTTGAACATTACCTTCGGGAAGATTCTGCTCCTGCCGGTCATCGGACCCGATACGTTCAGCAGCCTCTCGCAAGCCGCCAAATATGTGCATAACTTCACGAGCTTCGCCTTCGTGATCGGCCTCGCCCTGATCATGGCGATGTGGTTCAAGGACAATATTCCGCGAAAAGTAGATGTTCTGTGGATCAAGAAAGGCGGCGGCTTCATTAGATCGAGGCATGCGCCGGCGGGACGGTTCAATGCCGGCGAAAAGGCGGTCTACTGGCTTGCGCTCCTTGCCGGCATCGCCGTCGCGACCTCGGGCTATGTGCTGCTCTTTCCGTTTTACGTCACGAACATCCTCGGCATGCAGGCGGCACAAGTTGTGCACGCCGTCATCGCCGTGCTCTTTATCGCCCTGATCCTCGGTCATATCTATATCGGCACGCTGGGCATGGAAGGCGCGTTCGAGGCTATGGGAACCGGCGAGGTCGACTTCAACTGGGCCAAGGAGCATCACGACCAGTGGCTGGAGGAACAGCTCGAAAAGGAGCATCAATCCGCTCAACTCGGCAGCGCCGACTGAATAAGGTGAGCGCATGACGAGAGCGCAATTGAGCGAACCGAACTCGACGGCGCTTGCGCGCATCGCTGTGGCGGTTCTTGTCGAACGGCGCCGAGCCAAGAGCCCATGGCTCGATTTTCTCTGGCGCTCCGTCGCGGTGCTTCCCGGCAATCCTGCGGCGACACCGTGGACGCCACTCAGTACGGCGGAAGACGTGACCCTGTTCTATGCCGGTGCCGCCGTGATCGAGCTATACCGGACGGAGACGACCAACTACCGCAGCAATCTTGCGTCCAGTGCGCCAATGTTGTGGGTCGTTCTGCGCCGTGACGTCGCGGCGAACGACTACAAGGTTCTGGCCGTCACGGCCGACCCCGCGGAAGGCGAGGCCTTCGCCGATGCCGGCAATGACTTGGTCGATAGCGTGCCGATGCCGACCGCCATCATCGAGGCGATCGACGGTTTTGTCGCCCAGCACCATGCCGAGCGGCCCTTCGTCAAACGCCGGCGTGAGCCTGCCGGACCGCGCGCATCGGCTGTGCACCGCGATCGAAGAGAGAGCGAGGCATGAGCAAATTGGAAAATTTCGTTTCGCGCTGGTCGCGGTTGAAGCGCGAAGCAGACCCCGAAAAGCCACGTGAAGCCGCGAGCGTCGCGCCATCCGACGCAGTCGCGATCAACCTGGCGGACGAGACAGCAGACCTGTCCTCGCCGACATTCGATCCGGCAAGTCTGCCCTCGATCGATTCGATTACGGCCGACACGGATATTCGCGTGTTCCTGCAGTCGGGCGTGCCGGCTCGGTTGACCGAGGCCGCGCTTCGGCGT
>CAYMNX010000664.1:0-15329 GCA_964391905.1 uncultured Rhizobiaceae bacterium | reverse complement strand
TGGCGCCGCGCAGGCGCGGCAGGCGTGGATGCAGAAATAGGAGCGCCAATGTCGCGACGCCGATCGGTGCGACAAGACCGGGTCCCGATTGCTTGATGTTGACGAGCACGGCGAGCTCGAGCGCCAGAGCCCACGCGGCCGGTGGCCAAGCGCGTCCACTTGCCAGCTCGTCGATCATCCTGACGGCAAGCCACGCGGCGAAAAGCGTTGCCACCGCAAGCGGCGCCTCACCATAAGGCGCCAAGAAGACTCGCGGTATGAAACCCGGATTGAGCGGAATCGCGAGGAGAAAACCCACGGCGCACGCCCACCACGGCGGTGCGGCTGCGCTTTCGGGGCGCATCCCTGCAACCACATGCGCCAGCAGGAGCGCCGCAGCACATTGCAAGGCGATGTTGAACAGTGCCATCGCTCCTTCGGCGAAGCTGCCCGACGCCACCGAGGCAATAAACGCGACGAATTGCGTGTTGTAGGGCGCGCCCGGCAAGAACGAATAGCTGGGCGGCCTCATCGCCGCCGGCACCACCCCGTGATCGAAGAGATAGGCAGCATTTGGCAGCAGATTGAGCCAGGTATCGACCTGAGACGGACGCGCGGGCAGCATGATGAGCCAAAGCGGCAGCGTCAGTACCAGCATTCGCCACACCCCAGCAAGCGGCGCGATGCGCTGTCGCATGCGCGCCGAGGCAAGCGCGCCGAGGGCAAGGATGCTTAAGGCTGCGAGGGGAATCTGCAGCGGCCAGGGCGTTGCCACCGCCCAGACGGTGAAGACGACGGAGACGGCCCCCCAGCCCGCGAAGAGCTGCACGGCGATAAAGTCGCGCCGGCCGATGAGAATGGCGCCCAAGACGACAAACAGCGCCAGCGCGAGCACCAATCCGCTGAAGCCGGCGAGTTCGTGAAGATTCGCTAGATAAAGAGACATGCCGCAGCGGTCACTTCGGCAAGGGGCGCGGGCCGGCGCTCGACCCCCCAAATGTGGCCGGCGATTTTTCGGCGCTTGCGATGGCGCCGATCGAGAGCGCGATCGGCAGCCATATAACATACCAGTTGGGACCCGGGCCACTCGTAACCTGTCCGAGATCGGTGAGCCCAGCGATGAGCACATTGACCCAGAGCGCGATCAGGACGTTTCGATCAGCGATGCCGCGATGGCGGATGAGACCCCCGAGCAGCACGGCGACGACCGCCACAAGCAGGACGAAGCCGATAATGCCGTTGTAGAACAGCATCGACAGATAAAGGTTGTGCGGAAAGGTGAACTCCATCCCCGTCAGATTGGCCGCAAGCCCGTGGCCGAGCCATGGACGCTGCGCGATCTCGGCCAAGGTGCGGCTCCAGATCTCCAGCCGATGGGAATCGCCCCGCGCCAGCGCCGCCGTGACATAGCCGTGCAATTGCTCAGGGCCGATCAGCAAGAGAGCAGCGAGCGCCAGCACCATCGCCGCTAAAGCCACGGCCCCGTAGGCGCGGAGCGATCCGCGCACAGCGCTCATCAATACCGATGTCGCAACGATCGTCGCCGCCAAGGGGGTCCGGCTTTGCGTGAAGACGATGAACGCGAAGCACAAGAGTGCGGCAAACCCGTTGAAGGCGCGATGCGGCCGCTCACGAAGGCTGCGCCCGAGGGCGAAGAGATAGGCGACACCGATTACCGAGGCACCAAGAATCTCGTGCCGGGTCTCAGCCCAGCCGACGAGGCGGGAAGTGGGCCCAATCCACAGCCAATGAGTGATTGAAAACACTGCATTGATCGCGCCCGCCACGATGAGGGCGGTTCCGAACCGCCGCCTCACCTGATCTCCCGCGATTTCGAACGCCAGAAGCAGAGCGATGAAGAAAAAAGAGGTGCAGATCGATTCCCAGAGGAATTTCACGGTGCGATGCCCGCCGGGGTCCTCACCCCAGATGAGGGTCAAGACGGACCAGAGAATCATCGCACCGGCAAGTACGGTGCCGGCATTTCGCCATGCGAAACCGCGGCGACGCCAGAGCTCAAAAATGGTCAGCGGCAGCACGCCGAGATAAAAAACCAGCGCCCACACCGGCGTAGGCCGCAAAATGAATCCGCCGCCGAGGCAGGCGCAGAGAGCGGTCACGAGCGGCGGCTGCGCGGCAATGCCTTTCTGGAGCCATCGCCAGAGCTTCGTGATGGGGGGCTGCGAAGAGGCCAGATCGCCGGTCGAGGACCGCGTCAAGGCGTTAAATCCATTCCGGATTGCGACAGCGTGTTCAGCTTCATTCGAGAGTTGACCAGGGATACTGAGAGACATCCAGCCGCTCGAACGCGACGTCGCAAATGTATCGCGCGACGCGCTGTTCGTTGAACAACTCATGATAGCGCCGTCGCCCCGCCGCGGCGAGCGCCTGACGTCGCGCCGGGTCCGCGGCCAGCGTGCGAAGCTGCGCCACGAGCTCGTCGACCGACGAAAAGAACGCCAATTCGTTGTCCGAAAACAGCCGGTCATAGCCGGTGGCGCGCTCGATCAGGATCGCCTGTCCGTTGCCGATCATGTGCGCGAGCCGGTCCGAGGTGTAGAGCAAAACATCGTTGCGACGACTGATGTTGAGGCCGAGAGCGCTGGCTTCGAGCGCCTTCTGATATGCCGCGCCGACAAGGTGAGGGCGACCGAGCAGACCCGCCAGCATCGGACGTAGGTGAGGCAGCGCGGCGAGGATCTGCGATACGAATTCCTCCATATCCCAATATCGGCCGCAGACATGGCGAAGCGGCTCGCGCGGATTTCCGCAGGCATAGAAGAAATCGAATGGCAACGCCGCCTCAACGTGGTTCTGCCCCCGCTCAACCGAGAAGTCGACCGGGTTCGGCAGGAAGGCCACGCGCTTGCCAGGCCGACTCAGTATTGCCAAGTCCTTGCCGGCGGTCGAGACGAGCGTCGCGTCGACGACATCGAGCTTGCTGATGATCCGTCGAACATTGTCCTCCTCGAAAAGAGGATCGACGTTCCACTGCGCGACGCGAAGATGCGGCAGATCGCGGCGAATGGCAGCGACCGTCTCGGCCGCGATCAGGTCAGCATGGCCGAGCAGCAGCAGCTCGGGTTCGACCTCGCGGCAGAACTGCCGCAGCTTGTTGTTGACCGCGGCAATTCCGAACTTGCTATGGCCGAGAAAGGAGCTGGAGCGCGCCACCTCGCGATCCGAGAAATTCACGACGCAATGACCATTGCGGATAAGGCCGTTCGACAATTTCGGCGCGACGCTATGTTGGAACGCGCCCTTGGCGCGAAAGCCAAAATTCGCGACATGAACGATCTGCACGTCAGCGGCTCAGCGTATCACGGGGAAGGGGCAAGAGCGGCCGCCGTCATATTCGCAAGCGCGTGGGTAGACATCGGATCGGACCGAATCGAAGCAATGCAAATGGGCGATTCTTCAAAGCGGCGACCGGGTTTGGCAAGAGCAGTATGATAAAGCGGATTGCGGCACATGGACCCATCGGGTCCAGGCCGAACGGATGAGGATCGCGACCGGCATTATGAAGCCCGCAGCGACACTAGCGCCGCACGGGAAACCCTGCAACAAAAAGCGGCGCCCGCGAGGTTCTGCACGTAATTGACAGAAGCGTGATGGCGGCGCTATCACCGGCCATGCGTCCTCTTCCGGATCTAAAGCCGGCGCCGGTCATATTATTCGTGACCTCGACTTGGATCGGCGATGCTGTGTTATCGACGGGCGTCTTACGTCATGTTCTCGAACGTTACGACAGGCCGCGACTGACGATCGCGGTGGGAACGCCATCCGCTTCGCTGTTTCGGTGTGTTCCAGGCTTGGAGCGACTCATTGGCGTTACCAAACGCCCCTACGCATTGCACTGGCTCGATCTTCTGCGGCAGATCGGACCCCAGAAATGGGACCTGGCATTCGATCTCAGGCGCTCGCTCATCACATGGTTCTTGCGGACGCAGCACCGCTATATCGTTGGCAAGGGCGTGCCCGATGTGCCTCGGGTGATGGAGCTTGGCACCATGCTCGGCGTCTCGCCGCCGCCGCGGCCGCAGCTGTGGTGGAGCGCGGCCCACGAAGCCGCAGCGCGACAGATGATCCCCGCCGAAGGACCTGTCCTGGCGATCGGTCCCATCAGCAATTGGGCCGGCAAGCAATGGCCGCTCGACCGCTTCGTGGAATTGGTGGCGCGCCTCACCGCGCCGGGCGCCACTCTCGCGCACGCGCCGGTTGCGGTCTTTGCGGCGGCGCGGGAGCGCGAGCTCGTCCGACCGCTGATCGCTTCTCTTCCGCGCGATCGCTGCTTCGAGGTCATCGGCGAGCCCGACCTGTTGACGGTCGCGGCGGCGCTGCGACGCACGAGCCTGTTCATCGGCAATGACAGCGGTCTCATGCATATGGCGGCCGCCGTCGACATTCCGACGCTAGGCTTGTTCGGACCGACCAGCGCCGCGCGCTACCGGCCGTGGGGGCCCTTGGCCGAGGCGGCTGTCGCGCTACCTCCCGAGAGCGAGGGAATACCGAGCCTCGATGTGCGTGCGAAAGCTTCGCTGATGGATGGCTTGAGCGTCGACAAGGTCGAAGAGATGGCGGTATCGCTGATGCGGAGGATCGCCGAGTCATCCCTCGCGAATGACCAGCAAGCGCGCCACTCCCCCGCGAAACGGCCGGCCGTCATCAGCTCAAAATGACGGCGAGCAGGGCGAGATGACGGATGAAGCGCATTCTCGTCATCAAGCTTGGTGCGCTCGGCGACTTCGTGCAAGCGATGGGTCCCGCGGCGGCCATTCGCGCCCATCACCCTGAAGCGGAAATCACGCTCCTCACCACCGCGCCTTTCGCGGAGCTGGCGCGGGCGGCTCCCTATTTCGACCGGGTCTGGATCGACCAACGCCTGCCACGCTGGCATCTGCCCGCGCTTTGGCGCTTGCGCAAGCGATTGCGCACGGGGTCCTTCGACCGCATCTATGATCTTCAGACCTCCGGCCGCTCGAGCTTCTATTTCGAGCTGATGCGGCCCGGACGGCGACCCGAATGGTCGGGTATCGCGCGTGGCGCCTCGCATTACCACGCCAACCCTACCCGCGACTTCATGCATAATTTCGACCGTCAAGCCGACCAGCTGCGGATTGCCGGCATCGAACACGTGCCGCGGCTCGATCTCTCTTGGGCGGCGCAGGACGTCTCGCAATTCCGCTTGCCCGATCGCTTCCTGCTCCTGGTGCCTGGCTGCTCGCCGAGATTTCCGCAGAAGCGCTGGCCCGTCGAGAATTTCGCGGCGCTCGCCATTCGCGCCGATGCCGCGGGAATCACGCCCGTTGTCATCGGCGGATCGTTCGAGGCGCAGCTGGGACGAGCAATAACCGCCGCTTGTCCGGGCGCGCGCGACCTCACCGGAAAGACTAGCCTCGGCGAGCTCGTGTCGCTGGGCCGACAGGCATCTTACGCCTTTGGAAACGACACCGGGCCCGTGCATCTGGTCGCCGGCGCGGGTTGCCCGACGACCGTCCTGTGGTCCGGCTTCTCGGACCCCGCCCTCTTCGCGCCACGCGGATCACATGTCGTGATTCTGCGCCGCGCCGAGCTCGCGTCGCTCAGCGTCGACGAGGTCGCCGCCACGCTTCCCTTCGACAAGATAGGACAGACCGAGGCGGATCCGGCTGCGCGGCGAGGTGCCGCGACTTTCTAAACGCGGTCTACCGCGACGTGAAGCTCAATGGCGAAGACCACCATGCCGAGGGCAACGGCGACGATCGGTAAAAGAATGGCGACGACGGCATCGCGGCATTTGAGCCTCACCTGCCAGATGTCGAGCTCGCCAGCGAGCCAGCCCCTTAATGGATCGCGGCAGAGCTGCGTTTCCGTCCCATGGCTTTTCTGCGCGATGCGCCACAGCTTGAAGGGTATCGCCACCGCGGCAAGAACAAAGATGCTGACGACGGCGAGTGCCAGTCCGGCATATCCGTCGGCCATGGCAAATCCCCAAGCCGAAACGACGAAGACCACCGCCAACGCAGCAATTGTCGCGTAGACGGCCGGATGAATCTTGGTTGAGATCGTGGAGTTCGCTCCGTCTTCGAACCGCGGATCGGTAGAGGAATTCTGATCGCTGTGGATCTGAGTTTCGCGGAGCATCGGCGCCCTCCTGTTGCAGTTGCGGTGAGGAGACGCGGCCAAGCGGTCGCTGCGCTTTATGTCGGAGGCGCAGCTACGGCCTCGGGATGCGGTAAGCTGTCGCACCCGGCCTATGAAGCGTTTGCCGCCTTGTCCAGCCGGACTGCCTTAATTACCGAGCGCCGATAAAGGCGATGGAATCCGGCCGCCGCGCGCAATCAGTCGATGCGCCGAATGGGAATTGACTGGCATTACGGGCGCACGGCCGAGCAACCCACCGAAATCGACCCACTCACCCACGCGCTTATTCGCGGCGGGAATGACCCGAACCGCGGTAGTCTTGTGGTTGATCATGCCGATAGCCGCCTCATCGGCGATCATCGCCGCGAGCGTCTCGGCCGGGGTTTCGCCAGGAACGACGACCATGTCGAGCCCGACCGAGCAGACGGACGTCATCGCCTCAAGCTTGTCGATGGTGATCGCGCCGCATTCCGCCGCCTCGATCATCCCCGCATCTTCCGAGACGGGAATGAATGCGCCCGAAAGGCCTCCGACATAGCTCGAGGCCATGGCGCCGCCTTTCTTCACGGCGTCATTCAGCAGGGCGAGCGCGACGGTCGATCCATGGCCGCCGACGCGCTGCACCCCGATCTCTTCGAGAATGCGCGCGACGCTATCGCCTTCGACCGGCGTCGGCGCGAGCGAGAGGTCGACGATCCCAAAGGGGAGTCCCAGCCGCGCCGCTGCGGTGCGTCCGACCAGCTCGCCGGCCCGCGTGATCTTGAAGGCGGTTTCTCGGATCACCGCCGTCAGCTTGCCGAAGTCGGCCGCGCCGGCGGCCTTGATCGCTCGCAGAACGACCCCCGGTCCGCTGACGCCGACATTGACCACGCCATCGCCTTCGCCGACGCCGTGAAAAGCGCCCGCCATGAACGGGTTGTCCTCGACCGCATTGCAGAACACGACCAGCTTGGCGCAACCGATCGATCCCTCTGCCGCGGTCAAGGCCGCCGTCTCCTTGATGGCGCGCCCCATCTCGGCAATCGCATCCATGTTCAATCCAGCGCGGGTCGAGCCGATATTGACCGAGGCGCAAACCCGCTTCGTTGCCGCGAGTGAGCGTGGAATAGCGGCGACCAGATTGGCGTCGATCGCCGTCATCGCCTTCTCGACATGCGCCGAGAAGCCGCCGATGAAATCGACATTGACGTGATGAGCCGCCCGATCGAGAGTTTCGGCGATTTTCAGCAACTCGTCCGGGGTCGACTTTCCCGCGATCAGCGAGATCGGTGTGACCGCGATGCGGTTGTTGACGATCGGGATACCGAATTCCCGCGATATCTCCGCGCTGACCTGGCGCAGATTGCGTGCGGTCGTTGTTACCTTCTCGAAAACCTTGCGACACAGCGCATCGCACCCGTCGCTGACGCAATCGAACAAGCTGATCCCGACAGTAACGGTGCGGATGTCGAGCTTCTCCGTCCGCACCATGCTGATGGTTTCGAGAATCTCCTCGCCGGAAAAACCGAGATGTCTCATGTGTTCAGCGCGTCCTTACGAATTGGTTAGGTCGTTAAAGGCCTGGCGCGACGGATCGACACTAGATCCGATGCATCGCCGTGAAGATTTCTTCGCGCTGAATCTCGATGCGAACGGCCAATTCCTCGCCCTTGCGTGTCAGTCGCTCGCTCAATTCGCTGAACGAAACCTGCGATCCGGCAAGGTCAACCATCATGATCATGGTGAAGAATTCGCGGATCACGGACTGGCTGATATCCAGGATGTTTACATTCGCCTCGGCGATGACATTCGCGATCCCGGCGATGATGCCGACACGATCGGACCCGATGATCGTGACAATGGCGCGGCCCGGCGGACTTCCGGCGGGGTCGCTATTTTCCTGGCGTGACATCGTGACTCATTGGAATGATCCTGACGACGGAACGCGAGACGCCGGTCTCCCGGCTCGCGTTGTGGCGGCTATTAGTAACGGCCGCCGACCGCGTTGCAAGGGCCGCCGCGTCGGGGCATCGCGTCGTCGGGCAGCTGTAAGTGGCGAGCGTCGCCTGCCTATGGATAGAGCAGGTCGTCGGTGTCGCGGACGAGGAATAGATCGCGCCGCTCGAGGAAATCGAGGACAAGCTCACCAACCGCGTCCGGTCGCTCCGCCCCCATGTCATGCCCCGCGTCATAGACGAACACGACGTTGCACGTCGCGAGGCGCGCCCGGTAATGCCGCCCCGCCTCGGGCGACGCATATGCATCTCGGGTGCCAAAGACCGCGAGGCTCGGAACCGTGAGCGTGCCGAGCCTCACCGCAAGCGCTCCGTCGACACCGGCCGCGAGCTGACCGCTGGCCGTGAGCATCGTCGGCCCCAACAGGATGAGCGAGCGCATCTTTTGGGGATGCTCGAGCGCCAGTACCAGAGCTAAAGCGGCATCATCGCCGCGCGCGATGAGGTCGAAACGATCGATCGCCAAAGCGGTCATGATCGCGGTCAATGCCTCCGTCGCTTGCGCGTTCGTCGGCATTGACCTCTCGGGGCGCAGCAGTTCCACAATGCGGCGCTGCTGCGCCAAACGGTCCCACAATACCGGCCAAGTGTCGAGATGGCCGAGCCACAGAACGGCCTCGCCGCTGCCGCGCTCGCGATAGCCGAAGTTCAATCCGCCGCCGGCAACCTCGCCTTCGCGACTGCTCGCCTGCCGGCTCTCGGTTCCTTTGTCGATTGCCATGATCAAAGCTCGCGAATGCGGGGCAGCACCTTGGTGCCGAAAAGCTCGATCGAGCGAAGCGTCTTGTCGCCGAGCTGCGCCGCCAGCGGACAATCAAGAATGCCCGCGCCGATCTCACGCCGAATGCGCATGATCTGCTTGATCACCGTATCAGGACTGCCGACCAGCACCTGCCCCAGCTCGATGCGCTGCGCCAGATCACGCGTCGCGGTCCGGGTGACCTGACTCTCGTCACGGCCATAATAGGTGCTTTCCGCGACCGCGGCGTTGATCGCGGCATTCGCGGTGGTGAGCGCGATGCGCGGGCCGGTCGCGCTCATATCGGCAAAAGCCTGCTCATCCGTCTCGGCGACGTGAAAGCCGACGCGATAGATGATGTCGTCCGGTGTTGGCGCCCACCCCGCCGCGCGCGCTTGCTCAACATAGTAGGCCGCCGCTTTGGCGGCGAGCGGTATGGTGGTGAAGGCGAAGCCGAGCCCGATACGGTTGCGCGCGGCGAACTCGCCGGCCTCCGGGCTCGAGCCCGACATATAGAGTGGCGGATGCGGCTGCTGAATCGGCCGTGGCCAAATCGAAATTGTGCGGTACTGGTAGTAGCGGCCCTGCCAGCCGAAAGGTTCCGGTTCCGTCCAGGCGCGACGGATGATGTCCAGCGCTTCGGCAAAGCGTGCCCGCGATTCCGACGGGTTGACGTTGTAAGTCACATATTCGTTGGGCGTGCCGCGCATCATGCCGGCAATGATTCGGCCGCCCGTCATCGCATCCAGCATCGCGAATTCCTCCGCGACACGGACGGGATTGAGAATCGGCAGGGTCGGACCCAGAACCGCGATTTTTGCGCGGCGGACGACCTGGCTGAGCGCTCCCGCGAAGATCATCGGGTTGGGTGTCATCGAAAAAGACGAATAATGATGCTCGGCAACCGTCACCCAATCGAAGCCGAAAGCATCGGCGAGCCTGAATTGCTCGAGGGTCGTCTCCATCGAGCGCGCGGCCGTCTCCGGCAGGCAGTATTTCGCAGGCAAAGGCCAGACGCCTTCGGGCGCCTTGCCGACATAGCGCGAGGTGCAGAAAAGCGAGGCTTTCATATTGGCACCTTCGTCGAACTGCTGCGCCGAAGACCCCTATGGCTGCGGTTTCTCACCATGCGGTCTCCTTTCCCAAGCAGCAATGTCCGCATCGCGCATCATCGCAAATGGCAGGCAACGTAGTGACCCGGCTCGGTCTCGCGCAATTGCGGGATTTCTCGACGGCACCGCTCTTCCGCCAGCGGGCAGCGCGTGTGGAACGTGCAACCCGAAGGCGGCGCCAAGGGGCTCGGTAACTCCCCTTCGACCGGCGCATGACGGCGGGGCGCATGAGGATCCGGAATCGGCACGGCCGCCATCAATGCCTGCGTATAGGGGTGCAGGGGCGATGCGAAGACGCGCGCCTTCGGCCCGGTCTCGACGATTCTGCCGAGATACATGACGGCGACGCGTTGGCTGATATGGCCGACGACCGCCAGATCGTGGGCGACGAACAAATAGGCGACGCCGCGTTCCTCCTGCAGATCACGCAAGAGATTGATCACCTGTGCTTGCACCGATACGTCGAGCGCGCTCACTGCCTCGTCGCAGACGATAAGCGCCGGATCGACGGCGAGCGCGCGCGCGATGCCAAGACGTTGCCGCTGGCCGCCGGAGAATTCGTGCGGGTAGTTGCGCATCTGCGCCGCCGTCAGCCCGACGCGCTCGAAGAGCGCGCGCACGAGAGGCTCGGCCTCCCGCCGCGTCGCGATACCGAAATTGAGAAGCGGCTCCGCCACGATCGCCGCGGCGCGGTGACGCGGATTGAGTGAGGAAAAAGGATCCTGGAAGACCATCTGGACATGCCGCCGCAACGGCCGCATCCGCCCTTCGGGCAGAGTGGTGACATCCTCGCCTTTCAGCAAAATCCGCCCCGCACTCGGCGCGATCAGCCGGGCCACGCATCGTGCCAAGGTCGACTTCCCGCAGCCGCTTTCGCCGACAAGGCCAAGCGTCTCGCCGGGCGCGATCCGCAGCGACACGCCATCGACGGCCCGAACCATCGCGCGTTGTTTGGCGAGCAGGCGGGATTCGACGGGGTAGTGCTTGACGAGGTCCTCGACCTCGAGCAGCGCGACAGGCCCATCGGCCGCCGGCGCCGTTTCGGCGGCGATCGCGCGCCGGCCGGACGCTGCGCGATGCAACAGCATGGAAGCGCCGGATCTCATGTCAGGCCACTTCCGCTTTCTCGTCGACGCGCCAGCACGCGGCACCATGCTCTGGTAGCGCTTCGCGCCAGGGCGGAAAGAGCGCGTGGCAATCGGCCGTGGCCTGGGTGCAGCGCGGTGCGAAGCGGCAGCCGGGAGGCGGATGGGCCAGTGAAGGAACGGTGCCGGAAATCTCGGCGAGCCGCTCGATCCGATCGCCGCGCGGCAATCGCGGAACGGATCGCATGAGGCCTTTGGTATAAGGATGAAGGGGCGCGTCGAAGAGGGATGCGACCGGCGCTTCTTCGATCTTCTGCCCCGCATACATGACCACGACGCGATCGCAGCGCTGGGCGACGACACCGAGATCATGCGTGATCAGCAAGATCGCCATACCCAGGCGTTCCTTAATCTCCAGGAGCAGGTCGAGGATTTGCGCCTGAACCGTCACGTCCAGCGCCGTCGTTGGTTCGTCGGCGATGAGAATCCGCGGCGAGCACGCGAGCGCCAGCGCGATCATTACCCGCTGACGCATGCCGCCGGAGAGACGGTGCGGATAGTCGTCGAGCCGCCGCTCGGGATCGGCGATCCGAACCAGCCGTAACATCTCAATCGCGCGGTTGCGTGCCTCGGCCGCCGAGAGGCCGTCATGGAGGCGTATCGATTCCGTAATCTGACGGCCGATCGTCATGACCGGATTGAGCGAGGTCAACGGCTCCTGAAAGACCATCCCCATCGCCTTGCCGCGGAGCCGGCGTATGGCGCGCTCGTCCAGCGTCAAGAGATCGATGCCGTCGAAAAGAATGCGACCGCTGACCGCTGCCGTCCGGCTATCGATCAATCGCATGATGTTGAGCGCCGTAGCACTCTTGCCGCAGCCCGATTCCCCGACGATGCCGAGCGCCTCGCCTTGAGCCAATTCAAAGGAGAGCCCGTCCACGGCCTGCACGGGGCCGCTGTGGAAGCGGACGCGCAGATTCTCGACGGCAAGCAGCGGCGTTCCTTGTGGCGAGGCGCCGGGAGTCATCCGCGCATCGTCCGGGCAAAGCGCGGATCGAGCATATCGCGCAGCCCGTCGCCCACGAGGTTGATCGATAGCACCGTCAGCCCGAGCATCGCGCCCGGATAAAGCAGGATCCATGGCGCCGTACGGATGAAGTTGCGGCCGGCCGCCATGATATTGCCCCAACTCGGCACTTCTGGCGGCGTGCCGACGCCCAGGAAACTGAGCGATGCCTCGATGATCACCGCAACCGCGCAAACGAAGGTCGCCTGCACGATGATCGGGGCGAGGACGTTCGGCAAAACATGGCGAAGGAGTAGCTTCACGGGTCGCGTACCGGCGGCGATGGCCGCCTCGACATAGGTCTGCTCGCGCACGGTCAGGACGACCGAGCGAACGAGCCGGACGACGCGCGGAATCTCGGGCGTTGCGATCGCGACGACCAAGGTTATGACGCCGGGCCGATTGACGGAAACCAGCGCGATCGCCAGGAGAATGCCGGGAATCGCCATGACGCCATCGTTGATGCGCACGATCACGACATCGAGGCGACGATAGAAGCCGCTGACGAGGCCGATGAGGGTTCCGAAGAAAGCGCTGACGAGAGCCACGGCGAAGCCAACCGTAAGGGAAATGCGCCCGCCATAGATCGCGCGGCTGTATACGTCGCGGCCGAAGGAATCGGTGCCGAAAGGATGCGCCCAGGACGGAGCGCTCAGACGCTCGCCGAGATTCATCTCCAACGGGTCGTGCCCGGCCAGAAGCGGTGCGAAAATCGCCAACAGAATCACCAGGGCGAGGATCGCGCATCCCACGAGCACGGTACGCGGCAACCGCACGCGGCGTCCGATCAATGGGCCGAGGGCCGGGACGGTCGTGATCGTGTCGCTCGCGCCCGATGTCATCGCTTAATACCGAATGCGCGGGTCGAGGACCGCGTAGGAGAGATCGATGGCGAGATTGAGCAGTACCGCCACCACGGAAAAGAACAGAATCAAGCCTTGGATGACGGGATAGTCATGCGTCAGAATCGCGTCGACGACCAGCCGGCCGAGCCCGGAGATGCCGAACACGGTCTCGGTGATCACAGTGCCGCCGATCAGCAGGCCGAATCCCAATCCGATGGTCGTGACGATCGGCACCGACGCATTTTTGAGCGCGTGCTGAAACAGGATCACGACACGCGACAGGCCCTTCGCTTTTGCGGTGCGGATGTAATCCTGCCCCAGCACCTCCAGCATGGCGCTGCGTGTCATGCGCGCGATCAGCGCCATGAAGGCGAGGCCCAGGGTCACGGTCGGCAGGGCGATATGGCTGAGGAAGGGACCGAGCCCTTGCGACAGGCTTTCAAAACCCTGCACCGGCAAAAGACGCCATGAGATCCCGAACAGTAGCACGAGCGCGTATCCGATCCAGAAGACCGGAAAGGAGAAGGCGAGCACGGCCAGGATCATCACGCCGCGATCGACGATTGTGCCGGCACGCGCCGCCGCGAGAATGCCGAGCGGCACGGCAAGGCCGCTTGCGAAGAGGATCGTCATAATCGCGAGCGATATCGTCGGCTCCAAACGTTGGGCGATGAGCTGGGTTACGGGCATGTTCGAGATGACGGAGCGCCCGAGATCGCCGTGGAGCAATTGATCGCCCCAGATCAAGAACTGCTGATAGAGCGGCTGATCGAGACCCAGCGCCACCCGCACATGCTGGATCTGCTCCGCCGTCGCCGTATCGCCGGCGATGATCTCCGCCGGGTCGCCCGGCGAGAGGCGCAGGATCAGAAACACGAAGACGACGACCGTCGCAATAACGGGGACGACTCCCAGAATGCGGCGGATCGCGTAGGCGAGCATGCGCCGTCTCAGCTCTTCTTTTCCAGATTCCAGTAGAGCGCGATCGGCGACTGCAAGACGTTCGTCAGGCTCTTGCGATAGGCCGTCACGATCCAGGCTTGGACGACCACCGCGTAGGGCACGACCTCCATGGCGCGCCGCTGAATCTTCTCGGCGATCGCCTTGCGCTCTGCCATGTCGCTCGTCCGAGCGAACGCATCCTTCAAGGATTCGATCTCTTTATCGCAAGGCCAGCCGGGCGACGCCTTATCGCAGCTCGCCGCCAAATAGATATTGGTCATGGGCGAGGCTACGTCGACGGCCTGATTGCCGGAGTGATAGAGATTCCACCCGCCCTGGTCGATCGGGTCCCGCTTGGTGCGGCGCGCGATCATCGCGTTGTAATCCATCGGCTGGAGCTCGACATTGACGCCGATCTTGCGCAGCTGCGAAGCGGTGACCTGGGTCGGCGCATCGAACTGGGGCGTGTTGGTCGGCTCCAGCATTACGACCTTCTCGCCGTTGTAGCCGGCCTCCTTCATGAGCGCGCGCGCCTTGTCGAGATCGGGCTTCACCGCCCCGGCGGTCGAGCCGTAAGGCGCGTCGCACATCAGATAGGCCGGGCAATTGCGATAGAACCGCTTGTCGCCCGCGATGGCTTTGCCATAGAGATCCTGATCCAGGATGTAGAGAAGCGCCTGCCGCGCCTTCACGTTATTGAAGGGCGGGTAGAGATGGTTGGGCCGCAGATATTGCTGCGTGCCCAGCGGGTCGCTTGGACCGATGACGATGTTCCCATCGCCCTCGAGCTGACCGATGACATCGAACGACACATTCTCGATGCGGTCGACCTCCCCCGTCAGGAGCGCGTTCGCCGCCGTATTCGCATCGGGCATGGTGATCCACTCGACACGATCGACCTTGACCACTTTGCCGCCCGCCATGCCGTCCGGCGGCTCCTGCCGCGGCACATAGTCCGGGTTCCGCACATAGACGTTCTTGATGCCCGGCTGCCACTCATCTTTTTTGAAGATGAACGGGCCCGAGCCGATGGGCTGGAAATCCGGCGAGCCCTCCGGCAGCCGCGCGAAGCGCTCCGGAATGATGAAGGGCGCGTAGTTGCTGGGCTTGGCCAACGCATCGAGCACGAGGCCGAACGGCTCCTTGAGCGTCAGCGTGAAGCTCTTGTCGTCATCGGCCTTGAGCGACGCCATCGCGCGCGCGAGCCGCATGCCAAGCTCGTCCTTGGTCATCCATTTCTCGAGCGAGGCGACACAATCCGCGGCGGTGACGGGCTTGCCGTCATGCCATTTGAGTCCGGGGCGCAGGGTGAAGCGATAGGTGAGCTTGTCGGCCGAAACCGAATAATCGCCGACCATATCGGGCTTCGGCTGCTGATGCGAATCCCAGGCGAACAACGTCTCGTAGATCATATGCCCGTGATTGCGGGTGCCGTAATTCGTAT
>CAYMNX010000663.1:0-1848 GCA_964391905.1 uncultured Rhizobiaceae bacterium | reverse complement strand
GCGCCCATGTCCATGGGCTCGCCTCGCGCTTGACGAGCGCCGAGATCGTCACGCAAGCGACGGGCAAGCCGCTCGACGCCGTCGCCTTCGAGCGCCATCTCCGGCAACGCTATCTCGATGGGTGAGGGTCGTCATTGTGAGGCGCGGAGCGATGAAGCAATCCCGGACGCAGGCTCCGGATCGCGTCGCTGCCTTGCGATGACGGTTAACGGATAGCGGGTTGGCGTTTCCCTTTGCCGCCGATTCCCTCTAATCTCCGCCGCGCGTGAACCGGAGGGAACATGGCCCATTTCGTCTTGATCGCCGAGTTGCAGGTGAAGCCCGAGAGCGTCGCTCAATTCGTCCCGCTCATTCTCGCCAATGCGCAGGCCTCGGTGCAGAACGAGCCCGGCTGTCTGCAATTCGACGTCACGCAACAGGCCGATGATCCGACCAAATTCGCGCTCTACGAGGTCTATGCCGACGCGGCCGCCTTCGAGGCCCACGGCAAGCAGCCGCATGCAGCCGCCTTCTTCGACAAGGCGAAGGACATGATCGTCGGCCGCGGCGCGCGGCGGCTGACGCGCATCGCCGGCTTCCACAAGCATTGAGAGACGATCGCTGACATCATGAGTACGGAGTTAGAGCAAAGACGGCTCAGGGTCCATGCCGCGACCTGGGAGGCCGAGGGCATTCATTCCTATGAGCTGCGCGACCCCGAAGGCGGCGAGCTGCCGCCCTTCACCGCCGGCGCGCATATCGATTTGCACCTCGCCAACGGCATGGTGCGCTCTTATTCGCTTGTCAATTCGCAGGACGAGCGGCGCCGCTATGTCGTCGCGGTGCAGAGGGACCGCGCGAGCCGCGGCGGCTCGACCTGGTTGCATGATAAGCTGAAGATCGGCGACATCGTCACCATTGCCGGGCCGCGCAACAATTTCGTGCTCGCCGAGGACGCGCCGCAATCGCTCTTCATCGCCGGCGGCATCGGCATCACGCCGCTCTGGTGCATGATCCAGCGCCTCACCGCGCTCGCAAAGCCTTTCACGCTTTATTATTGCGTGCGCACGCGCAAGGAGGCGGCCTTTCGCGAGCCGATCGCCGCGGTGGCGACGCAGCCTGGCGCCAAGATCGTCTTCAATTTCGACGGCGAGCCCGGCGGCAAGATGCTTGACATCGCCGCCGTGGTCAAAGAGGCGGCGTCCGACACGCATCTCTATTGCTGCGGTCCCTTGCCGATGCTCGGCGCCTTCGAGGAAGCGACCAAGGATCTGCCGCGCGAGCGCGTCCATGTCGAATATTTCACGGCGAAGGAAGCGCCCGCGGCCGAGGGCGGCTTCACCGTCGTCCTGGCGAAGAGCGGCAAGAGCTTCGTCATCGCGCCGGGCAAGACGATTCTCGAAACGCTCAACGATGCGGGACTCAACGTGCCGTGCTCATGCCTCGAGGGCGTTTGCGGCACCTGCGAGACGCGCGTCCTCGAAGGCGTGCCCGATCATCGCGACGTCGTTTTGACCGATGCCGAGCGCAAGGCCAACAAGACGATGATGATCTGCTGCTCCGGCTCGAAGAGCGACAAGCTGGTGCTGGATCTCTAGCGCTGGCCCCTCGCCCGAAGCGGGAGGGGTCGTCTCCAGGCTTGCCAGATCATCGACCGTCTCCCATATAGATCGTACGCTAAAAGCGTTCGTTGGGTGGGTGGCGGGCGTGACAAACCTGAAATTACCGGGCGAAGCCGATTTTCCCAATGGAATCAGGCCTGGGTCACCGGGGCCGAAGCGCTGTCGATCCGCGACCTCGCCATTGCGGGGCGGGGGCCCGGGCATTAGGCTTTGACGGAATCGTCATTTTCGAGAATGGCTTTGCCCT
>CAYMNX010000662.1:0-1863 GCA_964391905.1 uncultured Rhizobiaceae bacterium | reverse complement strand
CTTAATCCCGTGACTGGCACGGGAACGGAGATCCGAAAAAGCGAGTTTCAACCTTGGCGTTCCTGTGTCGGCTTACATCTAGAGTAACGACGCAACGAGGTGCCATGACTCGATCGATCGGGCTCGTATCTATGCGCCAATCACGGTGGCGATGATGCCCGGCCGCATTGAGGATTACGCCCTTATCGGGGATTGCGAGACAGCCGCGTTGGTAGGGCGCGACGGTTCGATCGACTGGCTGTGTTGGCCACGCTTCGATAGTGATGCGTGTTTTGCCGCCTTGCTCGGGAGCAGCGGCAATGGACGATGGCTGCTCGGCGCCGCCGATCCTCACGCCCGCACCACGCGTCGGTATCGCGGTCACAGCCTCATTCTCGAAACGGATGTCGAGACCGCCGAGGGTGCTGCGACAATCATCGATTTCATGCCGATCCGCGGCAAGGCATCCGATGTCGTCCGACTGGTGATCGGGCGGCGCGGTCAAATCGCGATGCGCAGCGAACTGATCGTGCGCTTCGGTTATGGCCGCGACGTGCCTTGGGTCACGCGCCTCGATAGCGGTGGGATCCGCGCCATCGCCGGTCCCGACATGGTGATCTTGCGGACCGCAGTGCCGCTCGAAGGAAAAGATCTCACCACACGCAGCGAATTTGCCGTTGCCGCCAGCCAAACCATTCCGCTGGTTTTGACCTATGGCAGCTCTCATCTTCCGCCGCCGAAGCCGATCGATCCATTGAAGGCGCTCGCCGAAACCGAGCGGTTTTGGCGAGCCTGGGTCGGCCGCTATCACGGCAAAGACAAATGGGCAGAGCCGGTGATACGGTCGTTGATCACGTTGAAGGCCCTGACCTATCGACCGAGCGGCGGCGTCGCCGCGGCGGCGACGACCTCCTTACCCGAGAGACGAGGCGGGCGGCGCAATTGGGATTATAGATTTTGTTGGTTGCGCGATACGACCTTCGTGCTGTTGACCCTCATGAATGCCGGTTACTACGACGAGGCAGCTGCATGGCGGTCGTGGCTTCTGCGTGCCGTTGCCGGCAAACCTTCTCAGGTCCAGGTCATGTACGGGCTTCTTGGCGAGCGGCGCCTTGACGAATGGGAAGCGGAGTGGCTTTCCGGCTATGAGCACTCGAAGCCCGTTCGCATCGGCAATGCGGCAGCAAAGCAGCTCCAGATTGACATTTATGGTGAAGTAATCGACGCCCTCTATCACGGCCGAAAGGGCAAGCTTGTGGCCAATGACGCGGGATGGGCGATGCAATGCGCGTTGCTTGCCCATCTCGAGACAATTTGGAAGCAACCGGATGAAGGCATCTGGGAAGTCCGCAGCGGCCCATGCAATTTTACCTACTCCAAGGTTATGGTCTGGGTCGCCTTCGACCGCGCGGTGAAAAGCGCCGAGGAATTCGGCCTCAATGGTCCAGTCGAGCACTGGCGTGCGGTACGCGACGAAGTGCATGCCGATATCTGCCGCCGCGCTTTCAATGCCTCTCTGGGCAGCTTCGTGCGAAGCTATGATTCCGCCGAACTCGACGCGAGTCTGCTCTTGATACCGCTCGTCGGGTTCCTTTCTGTCCATGATCCGCGTATGCTTGGTACGATCGCGGCCATCGAGCGGTACCTCATGGAGGATGGACTTGTGCGCCGCTACGATCCGAATATCACGCAAGACGGTCTTTTCGACCAAGAGGGGGCATTTCTCGCCTGCAGCTTCTGGTACGTCGATAATCTCATTTTGCTTGGGCGGCGTGAGGAAGCGGAGCGCCTCTTCGAAAGGCTGCTTTCGTTGCGCAACGATGTTGGATTGTTGGCGGAACAATACGATCCTTCGACCGGCCGGCAATTGGGCAACTTCCCGCA
>CAYMNX010000661.1:0-3307 GCA_964391905.1 uncultured Rhizobiaceae bacterium | reverse complement strand
GTTCTCGGCGCGCCTTTCACGCTCCTCGCGTTCCTTGCTTTCGATGACTTCGAACGTCCGTCCCGCGGTCTCAGGCAATGTCAGAGCGAAGACAAGACTGATGGCCGAGCCGGCAAATGCCAGCATCATGCCATTCAAAAGTCCCAGCTCCGCCGCGATGACCGGCACGAGATAGGGAGCAACGCTGCCGACCACCCGTCCCATCGTGAAGATCGTCGACGCCGCGGTGGAGCGCATCTCGACCGGATATAGTTCGGCGTACCACGGCCCGAACTGTCCGATCGCGCCTTGGCCGAAGCCCCACAGCACATAGGCCCATAACAGCGGCCAGCCGAAGATATCGCCAGGATATTTCGTTTGTCCGCTGGCGTAGATCCAGACAAGCCCGGCAACGCCGACCAGCGTCGTCACGATCACGGATCGCCGACGTCCCCAGGCATCGCTCAAATAGCCGCTGCAGATCATGCCGACGCCAGAGATCGCGGCGAAGAGGAGCGTGATCCACAGCAGCGTGCTTTGACTCGCGCCGAGCATCTGTGTCATGAGCCGCGGCATGAAGACGCTGATGCTTTGGTAATTGATGACATAGCCGCCGCAGACGATCGTGCCGCAGATGAAATAGCGCAGTGACGCGCCTTTCAGCATCTCCAGCAAGGGAGAGCCTTCGCTTCGCTTCTCGGGCGGCAATTTGCCGGCCGCTTCGAGATCGCGGAATTCTTCCCACAAACGGGATTCCGGCATCTTTCTACGGATGACCAGCATCAGAAAGATCGGCAAGCCGCCGATGAGCAGCGTGATGCGCCAGGCCGTATTCGGCGAAAAGCTGGCCAGCGCCCAGGTCGCGATCAGCGCCGCGAGTGCCAGGCCGATCGAGGAATTCGCCTGCACGATGGCGCTGCCAAGGCCGCGGCGGCGCGGATCCCAGACCTCGTTGAACAGCACCATGCCGGCGCCCCACTCGCCGCCGACGCCGACCCCGGCGATGAAACGGAAAATGAGGAGAGACCAGAAGTCCCACGCGAGGGCCGATAACACCGCGCCTCCGGCGAGGAGCAAGAGCGTGGCGAGAAGCGAAAGCTTGCGCCCCCATTTGTCGCCAATCCAGCCAAACAGGATTCCGCCAATGACGGAGCCAGCCAGCGTCATCGAGACCACGAGCCCCACCTCGGGCAAAGACATACCGAGTGTCTTCTGGATGGGACCAATGAGGAAGGCGATCGCGATCAGATTGTAGAAGTCGAGGCCGTAGCCAAGAATGGCCGAAACGCCGACAAGCGCGCGCTCGCTCTTCGTGTAGCGCGCGGCCGATTCAACAGGCATGCTTTCCCCCACAGCGGAAGAACTCGTTGTTATTCTCGTCACTACTGGCCGAGCCCGGCAGGGAATCAAATAAGAAGTTCTTATATCGCCTATAAGCTGCCGGCATCTCTTCGCGATGGGCAATGCGCACCGGAATTTATGCGCGATATAACAATACCATATTGGCCAAAACGGCACCGGCCCGCCACCCTCGGCCCATTCTTTGGCGAGAGGGCTTCGCATGTGGACGATGGAACAACATCGCTTCCGGGGTCTGGGGATACGCTCCCAGCGCGCCGGCAGCGGCCAGCCGGTACTGTTTCTTCACGGTGCGGCCGGCCTGCCGCTGTGGAATTCTTTTTTCGAGGCGCTCTCCGAACGATACGATTTGCGGGTTCCCGAGCATCCCGGTTTCGGTGCCTCGGACGCACCGGCTTGGATCCGTTCCGTGCCGGACATGTCGATGTATTACCTCGACGTGCTCGATCAGCTCGACCTGCATGGCGTTCATCTGATCGGCCATTCGCTCGGCGGCTGGATCGCTGCCGAACTGGCTATCCGCAATTGCAGCCGGCTCGCCAGCCTGACCTTGATCGCGCCGGCGGGTACGCGTGTCAAAGGTGTTCCTTTCGGTGACAACTTCATCTGGGATCCGGAAGAATCCGTTCGCAACCTCTTCCACGATCAGCGGTTCGCCGACCGGATCCTGTCGCACACCGAAACGGACGAGGAAGCCGACCTCGCGCTCAACAGCCGCTTCATGGCAGCGCGGCTCGGATGGGAGCCGCGCTGGGTCGATCCGGCGCTGAAAAACTGGCTTCATCGCATCCAGGTACCGACGCTGGTGCTCTGGGGCGAGAACGACAAGCTGCTTCCAAAAGCCTACGCCTCGACCTGGCAAGACAACATTGCGGGTAGCCGCGTGGCATTCATCCCCGAGTGCGGTCACCTGCCGCAGGTCGAAAAGGCCGCCGTGACCGCCTCCCATATTCTCGCCTTCCTCGAGGGGAAATAAGCCATGCGTTTCGTCTGCTTCACCTTGATGCCGTATCGCCCTCTCGATATGGCGGAACGGCGCAAATATCGTTCCGCATGGGTCGTTCTGCCCAATGAGCTCTACGATCCCGAGAAAGGAGCCGATGAGTACGAGTCTTATATCAACCACCTGGTTTCAGCCGAGGCCCTCGGCTTCGACGTGATCGCCGTGAACGAGCATCACCAAACGGCTTATGGCTTGATGCCCGCGCCGAACCTCATCGCGAGCGCTCTTATCCAGCGGACGAAGCGGGTGAAGATCGCCGTGCTCGGCCGTGCCTTGCCGCTGGTGAACAATCCCATCACCATCGCCGAAGAATTCGCGATGCTCGACAATCTGTCGCGCGGCCGCATGATCGCGGGTTTCGTGCGCGGCATCGGCACCGAATATCATGCAACGGGGCTCAATCCGGTCTTCTCGCATGATCGATTCCACGATGCGCATGATCTGATCGTAGAAGCCTGGACGCGGCCTGGTCCGTTCGAATTCGAGAGCGAGAATTACAACTTCCGCTACGTCAATCTTTGGCCGCGCCCTTATCAGCGGCCGCATCCGCCGATCTGGATCCCGTCGCAAGGCTCGGCGGAGACCATCGATTGGGCGGCCCATCCGACGCGCAAATATCCATTTCTCGTCACCTTCAGCGCTCATGATCTGGTGGCGCGCTATCTCAATGCGTATCGCGACCGTGCGCGCGAATATGGCTATGAAGCAAGCGGCGATCAGCTTGGCTGGGCCGTGCCGATCTATGTCGCCGATACGGACGAACGCGCGCGCGAAGAAGCCAAGGCGGGTATCGAATCCCTGTTCAACGAGTATCTGAACAATCCGTGGCAGATGCTGTTGCCGCCCGGCTATACGTCACTGGGCTCGACCAAGCGCATGATGAAGATGCGCGCCGCGCTCGGTACGCGGCCCAAGCATCAGACCATCGATGCGCTGGTGGATTCGGGGACCGCCCTGATCGGCAGC
>CAYMNX010000660.1:0-2439 GCA_964391905.1 uncultured Rhizobiaceae bacterium | reverse complement strand
CGGATTGCTGGAATGAAACCGCCATGTCGTCCCCGTTCTGCGCGGGACCGCTCGCGAGCGGCCCTGGATCGGGGATGAGTAGAAGAGGCAGAAAATCGGGCGGCGCAACAAGCGCGATGCGGTCGTCGTAGTGTAGCGTGCAAAGACAGGGAAACGGCGAAGCCGCTGATGACTTGTGAGCGCCGTGCTCTCGCTTATTCGTTACGCGGTTCGCCCGGAACGTCCTCGGAGATTTCTCGGCCGAGCCTTGGCCCCTTGGCGAGCCGCCGGCCGAGCGCGGCGGCAAACGCGTCTTCGCGTGAGTTCGTGTGGGTCAAGCCGGCCGCGACCACCCGACTGCCAGAGGGCCGGGACCAAGACCTGTATATTGTAGTATTGACTTAATTAATTAAAGACTACAATATGGTCTAATGAACAGCCTCATCGCGCTCGCAGATCCGACACGTCGGCGGATTGTCGAGACGTTGGCGCATGGGCCGCTGTCGTCCGGGGAGATCGCCGCTCAGTTCGAAATCACCGCACCCGCTATCTCGCAGCACCTCAAGACACTGCGAGCCGCGAAGCTTGTGTGCGTGCGCGCAGAGGGGCAGAGGCGAATCTACGCGCTGGACAAAGAGGGCGTCGATGAGTTGGCGAATTGGGTCGACCAACTCAGGCGGTTCTGGGCGGGCAAGTTCGATGCGCTGGAGGCAGCGCTAAGGAAATGACGAGCGGCGGGAGAGCCGGTCCGGAGAAGAGGGATGAATAGCAAAGGCGAAGTCTCAAGCGTGCCATGCCTGACCTTCAGGCGTACGTTGCCCGGTCCGATCGAAAAGGTCTGGGCGCACCTGACGGACACGAAGCTCATGCCAACCTGGTTTGGGGAAGACAGCAGCTTCGAGCCTCGGCAGGGCGGTGCGGTGCGCCTCATGAGCGGGCATATTCGCGGCACGGTTACCCAATGGCAGCCGCCGAAAAGGCTCGTCTACAGTTGGAATGTTTTCGATCCCAATGATGGGCCGGACGCGGTCTCAGCCTATCCTGAATCCTATCCGACGTTCGAACTCCGGGCTCAGGGAAACGACGTCGTGCTGACCTTCAAGCACTTTCCGATCGTTGATCGCCTTGTGCCGCAAAGCGCCATGGGCTGGTACACCATGCACGATATGCTGACGGCAACCTTGCGCGGCGAGATCGTCGAGGCGCGCTCGGTCTACACGCAGAGACATGCTGCGATTTATGGTGTCGATCTCAAGAACCTGGCACGGTGAGGGAGATGCGCGCGTCCCGCTCATGCCCTCGACATCTGGAAGGTGATCATTTGGAACGCTCAATCGAGTTTTCCGGCGGAGTCAGGAGGCTTGAAGAGCGAGCCTAACGTAAGAGGATGCCGAGCGTGCACTCGACGAATTATTTCAATACGCTGATTCTCGTGTCGCCCGATTGTACGGCGACCGTAGGGACCGTCCCGCAAAAGCCGGGGACCGTCGCCGCCATTCAGTATGAGATGCTATCGGCGTCGCCCTATCAAATGACCAGCGACGACCTGCTGCTCGCAGTCGAGGCGCGACGCAGGGGGGTGAAACGAGACAAGCTTCCAGCTTTCAAGAAGGTCTTCTTTTCGCAACCGCATGCGTGCCTGCGAGGCTCGCCGTTGGTCAAATCATACGGGTGGGGGATTCATCACGACGCGAATGGAAGGGTTGCGCTGGTGGGGTGTGAGACAGGCCAGTACAAGACGTTCGTCGATGATCCAAATGTTAAGAAGGTTGCAGGCATGCGGTCTCGTCGTGCTTGATCGCACTGTGGTTTTGTCGGCACATTCGATCGCGCCGTAGCATCGCTAATCGGTGGCTCCTGGGACATCCTCCGAAATCTCCTGTCGAAGCTTCGGGCCTTGGGCGAGTCGCCGCCCGAGCGCGGCGACGAACGCGTCGTAGCGTTCGCCGGCCTTCGCGCGCGCGGCGGCCTGCGCGGGCTCTGGCAGCGGCGGGTTGGTCGTCAACCAGAAGCGGACAAAGACGGCGAGTGTCTCGACGGCGATGCCGAGATCACGCTCCAGGCGCGCCATGCGGCGGTCGAGCTGGGCAAGGCGCCTGGTGAGCGCTGCCTCCTGCCGTTCGGCGGCGTCGGGTGAGAGGAATGAAGCAATGGCCGCCTCTGCGACGAGCGAGCGCGACTGGGCGCGCCGCGCGGCATACTCCGCCAGCGCCCTGGTTACGCCGGGTTCGAGATAGACGGAGAGCCGCTGCTTCTTGTTCGGATTCAGCATGGCGGCCTACAGCTCCATGCCGTCGTTGGGATCGAGGGAGACCTGGCGCGCGAGGCCTTGGACGAGACGGCTCATGCGGCTCAGCCGCGCGGCATCGTCTGGCTCGTCATCATTGGGATCGATCTCGAACTCGTTGTCGATCGGCGGCTTCTTCTCGACCGGGGCCACGCGACTGAGCTCCGGCTGGC
>CAYMNX010000659.1:0-10899 GCA_964391905.1 uncultured Rhizobiaceae bacterium | reverse complement strand
AACAACACGTTCTGGAGGATCGTGCGCCACGGCAAGAGCACCGGCGATTGGAAGACGACGCCGACTTCGGGGCCCGGGCCGTCGAGGACGCGTCCGGCCCGCTCGACGCTGCCGCTCGTATAGAGGAGAAGCCCCGCGAGGATCTTGAGGAGGGTCGACTTGCCGCAACCGCTTGGGCCCACGATCGAGATGAACTCTCCCTCAGCGATGCGAAAGCTCACATCATCGAGCGCGATGACGTCTTCGCCGCGCTCGGAGCGGTAGAGCTTCCGCAGGTGCTGCGCTTCGATGATTGTCGCCGCAGGCTTCGCCGCGGCGGCGATGCGGTGAAGGAAGGTTGTCTCACTGGCCATAGGCGTGCGCCGCGGCGGCAATGGGTTTGCGATCAAAGTTGTTGCACGCTGCGAAGAAGCGATCGGTATAACCCTTCTCCGGCGCGACGGTGCCTTGAAGATTGCCGCTCTTGCGATTGTAGTCGGCGACGAAGCTCCATACCTCGGGGGGGATCCGGCCCGTCTCGCCGCCTTCCGGAATGCCGCGCAGCGTATTGGTGAGATAATCGTCGAAAATATGTACGTCGTTCTTGAGAATCACGTTGCGATCGGCGCCGGCCGGAATCAGCGAGGGGAAATCGTCGAGCAGGATCGACACGGCGGCGGTCGTATTTACATGCGCGAAATAGAGCGCCTTGTTCACGGCCCGGCAGAAACCTTCGACCACTTTGGGATTGGCCTCGGCGTAGCGCTGCGATACGGCGAGCGAAAAGCCCGACAGCAGCCGCGCCACGGGCATGTCGATATAGCGCAGCGTCAGCCCGCCATTCTCCATCGCGCCATACATCGCATCCCAGAGCGCCAGCCCGTCGACTTGATGACTGCGCAAGGCCGTCGCGGCAGTAGGGCCGGCGCCGGTATTGACGCGATTGTAATCGGACGGGCCGATGCCGAGTTGGGCGAGGCTGACCGTCAACGCCAGCCCGCCTTGCGAGCCCCATTCGAGGCTGCCGATCGTACGACCCTTCACGTCCTCGAGCTTCTTGATTGGCGAATCCGGCAACACCGCCAGAGGCTGTCCCGGATCAGTCTTTAGATTGTCGATCGCAAGCAGGTCGCCGCCTTGCTCGCGCGTCTTCAGGATGATGGGCGCCGTCGTGGTCGCGAATTGTAGGGATCCGTTCTGCAGCGCCTGCGCGGCAAGCGCAACCGTGCCGCCGACCTTCAAATCGACGTCGAGCCCCTCCTGCTCGAAATAGCCGAGATGCTTTGGAACGAAATAAAGATAAATCTCTTCGCCGACGCCGACGGCGGGGTGCGAGATCGCGAAGCTGATCTTTGTCGGCTCTCCCGCGGCGAGCGAGGCGGGCGATAGAAACGCGAGGCTCGCAGCCAACACGCACCCGAGGGTAGAGCGATACGATTTCCGCATGGAGCCTCCCAAATATACGGATCCATCTATGCAAAAGCCGTGCAAAGGTGTTCCGGTTACCCCTAATCTATCGGTACCGATGGAAAACGCCAAGGACCTGCTTAAAAACTGGGATTGGGGCTTAACGTTCGAGCGACGGGGCGCGGCACGCGATCGCGTCCGGCAAATGGCCCTTCAGGCGTGGTGCCTACAATACGCGGCTCATCCACGGCATGGACGAGGGTCAGCCGGCATCCGGCAGCCCGAAAAAGTTGCGCAGCCGGCTCAGCATGCGCGCCGGGCTCGAGCGCGGCTCGAGTTCGCGAACGTTCTCGAGAGCCTCGAGCCGAGCGCGGCCCCAGCGCTGCCGCGCCGTCATCAATTCGGCGAGCGCTTCGCCGAGCTCCGCGCGCTGCATCAGCAGCGGCGAGAGATCCTCCTTGCGAAGCTCGTAGAGCGCGGCGTCGGTCAGCGCGACGATCGATGCGCTGCGCGGCTCGCCGGTGAGCAGCGACATCTCGCCGAACAGATCTCCCGCGCCCAGCTGATTGACGGCGACGTCGACGCCGGCCGCGTTGGCGACTCGGACCTCGAGTGCTCCTTCGCGCACGAAGAACAACGTGCTGGCGGGGTCGCCCTGGCGGACGATCGTTGCGCCCTGCCGCACCCGCCGCTCCGCAAGGCGTTCGGCCAAGACCGCGCGCTCCTCGTCCGAGAAGGCGCTGAAGAGCGGCGTGTCGGCGAGCAAGGTTTCGGCCGGCGTCGGCGCGTGCTCGCGCCGATCGCCGCGTGGCGCCGCGACGATCTGGCGCCGCAACGCCGCCGGCGCCAAGCCGGCGCGGCGGAGCGCCTGCAGCACCCCCGACATCACGGCGTCGCGGCAGGCGTTCTCCTGCTCGTAATCGCCGACCCAGAAGCGGATCGCGTAGGTTGCGCCGGCGTCGGTACACTCCTGCAGCAGCACGTCGGGGCGGAGATCGGGATAGGCGCGGGTCGCGGCAAGCGCGCCGGCCAGAAGAATATGCTTGGCGCGATCGGGCGCGACATCGGGATCGAGCGCCAGCCGAATTGCGACGCGAAAGGTCGGGGCGGGATCGCTGTAGTTCACCAGTCGCCCCACCGCGATCAGCCCGTTCGGAACCACGATGGCGACGCCGTCGCGGGTCACGAGGCGCGTCGTCCGCCAGGTGATCTCGACGACTTTGCCGACGACGCCGGAGCCCGGATCGATCCAATCGCCGATGCGGTAGGGATGATCGAAGCCGAGCGCGATGCCCGAGAAAACGTCGGAGATCACATAGCGGAGCGCAAAGCCGACGACCGCGATCAGCACGCTCGAGGTGGCGATGAGGCCGGTCGCGGCTTGGCCATAGACGAAGACCAATATTCCGATCGCCGCGAGGATGAAGAGAGCGCCGTGAACGAGATCGCTGAGCAAGCGCGGATGAGGCGCCGGCCGCGGCCCTGCGGTCGCGGCGCGCAGCAGCAGAAGGTCGATGAGGCGGGCGGCGAGCCACGCGCCCGCGATCCAGACGGCGGCGCTCGAGGCGTCGCGGATCATGCCGATGAGGCGGTCGTCGGCGCGGAGCCCGGTCAGGGCCGGGGCACGCTGCGACAACGCATTGACGACCACGGTCGCGACCGCGACCGCGGCGGGAAGCGCCAAACGTCGATACGCCGGCGCAGGCAATGGCAGCCTCACGGGGGCTAGTGGCGTTGCGTCATTGAAAGTCGTACCGCAACCGGCGCTCGCGGGGAACCCCGATCGCGTGCCGGTGGGAGCCCGCGCCCTCTCGGCGTGCTCACGACACGAGTTGCAGGAGCGCGCGGCCGCGGGTGCGGCGCTGCGGCGGAAGAGACCGGCAACCGACCGGCCACCATTGCGGCGACGCGGCGACGGAGAAGAACTCTTCCGCCGTTGTCAGCCGCTCATGCTGGAAGACATGCACGTAGCGGATGGTGCCGTCATCGTGCGCGCGCGGGATCGAGCAGAGATATCGCGATGCGCCCGGGCGAGGCCAGGACGGGTCCTCGTCATATCCAGCCGCAGCAGCGGTTTCCTCGAGATAGGCCGCGAGACGGCGCCGCGCGGCAGCAAGCTCGGGATCGCCCGGACTCATCACGGCAAAGGTCGGTATGCACTGCATGAGGCTCTCCCTTCGATATATCTTCTCGCAACCCGCGCAGCGCACCCCTCAACCGCAGCCGCGTGCGAAGGACGTAATGGCGCCGTCGAACCACGGCCATTCCGTTGGAAATATCGGCAGCGCCAGCGGATAAGGTATGAACAGGTAGGGCAGAAAGGTGGCGCGCCGTTGCACGATGAAGCCCTGACGCCGCGCGAGGCGCTAGGCACGGATGAGGGGCTGCGATCGGCACTCGCTATGCCGCCCGGGCGAGGGGATGAGCAAAGGATCGTCCCAGATCACCTTGGCTTCCGCCGCGCTCGCGCAGATCATGAGGCCGAGCGCCGCCCATGCGAGGCCGCGCCCGATCCCGTGAATGCGCGGCGCACGCGCTTCGGGTGTCGTTGTGCTCATGTGCCGCTCTGTCCCGTGCTGACGAACTGGACACGGCGGTTGCGGCTGTCGAAGGGATTGTCGCTCAGCGGGGCGGTTTTACCCTTGCCGATGGCGACGAGGCGAGAGCTATCGACGCCGTGCCCGACGAGGTAGCGCATGACGGAGACGGCGCGGCGCCGCGAGAGCTCGAGATTATATTCCGCGCTGCCATAGGCGTCCGTATGTCCCTCGATCGTCAGCGCAAGCTTCGGTTCTTGGCGCATCAGATCGACAATGCGGTCGAGATGCGGCCTGTAGCTCGGCGGGACAACGTCGGAGGCGAAGGCAAAATCGATGCGGAAGGCGACGGCGTCGCCCTTGGGCGGCACGGGCAGCGCTGCGGCTTTGACCGGCGCGTGCTTCGGCATTGCGGTTGCGCTCGCCGAGTGATCGGCTTGGCCTGTTGTTGCCTGGGGCGCGGCGGCCGGAGCGGGGTGCGGTGTTGACGCAAGGGCCGGCGGCGGCGCTGCGGCGGGGGCAGATACCGGCGCGACGGCACTTGGCGGCGTGACCGCACCGTCACGCAAGATCTCGATCTTGCGTGCCTGTCCCGGTCCCGAATCCGGGATGAAGATCGCACGCAGCTCGTCGAGCGACGGCGCCTCTTCGAAGACATACACTTGGTCCGCGGCGATTGCTTGAGTGCAGAGGGCGAAGCCGAAGACGAGAGCGGCGAGGGCGGTCGAGGTTTTGGGGCGCATGATCTCCTCCATCAAAACTGGGCTCGATGCTAGATCGCCGCGCCGCCGCGCCCAGTGATCTGGACCACAATCGCGGCAATTTTGCTAAGCTAGATTGGCTCGCACGGCACGGCGCAGATGGGGCACGCGATGGATAGGCTGGCTCGGGCGGGAAAAGTGACGGCCGGGATCGCTGCGGTCGCGCTCTTGATAGCGGCCTCCAGCGGGCTTGCCATTGGCTTGACGTCGCCGCCATCGCCGCTTGCCGTCGCCGATCGCTGGTTCGAGAGCATCCTGTTCCGCTTTTTTGCGCCCGCCCATCCGCCGAGCGATCGCATCGTCATCATCGGCATCACGGAAGAGACGCTTGGCCAGCTTTCCTACCGTTCCCCCATCGATCGCGGCTTCCTCGCGCAGACCGTGGCAGCGCTCGCTGCGGCGCAGCCGGCGGCGATCGGGCTCGACCTCCTGTTCGATCAGCCGACCGAGCCTCTCAAGGACCTCCAGCTTCGACAGGCGATCGATGGCGCGTCGATGCCGGTGGTATTCGGGGCAACGGATCCGCCGGATTGGCTTTCCCGCGAGCGGCGGCGCTTCCGCGACGACTTCCTCGCGGGTCGCCGTCTCGGCGATGTCGCCTTGCTGCCCGAGCGGCGGTTCGACGAAACGATCCATCGCTACCTCGCCGAGGGCGCGAGCGGACGGCCAAGCTTCGCGGCGGCATTGGCCGAAGCGGTCGGCGTCGCGGCGCCGCGCGCACCCTTTCGCATCGCCTGGCGGCGCGCAGCCGGCGCCGACGCCCCGTTCCCGATCTATCCCGCGCATATCGTCCCGCTGCTGCCGCCGGATTGGCTGCACGGCAAGATCGCGCTTGTCGGCAGTCTGCTGCCGGGTCAGGACGAGCATCGCACGCCCATTTCCCTGTTCTCGCGCCCGACTTTCGGCGTCGAGGTCCATGCGCACGCCTTGGCGCAGATTCTTGACGGGGCAACGGCGACCGAGACGCCGTGGCTCGCTGACGCCGTTGTCGTCCTTGCCGCGGCGGCCGGCGCCGCTTTGGCGGCGCTTGTCGGCGGACCGGCTCTCATCGCCGCGCTTCTGGTTGCTCTGCTTGCGGCCTTGGCGGGTCCGATTTTCTTGTTCGCCGAAGGCGGGCCGTCAATTTTGCCGATGTCCTTGATCGCGGCGCTAGGCTTGGCGGCGGGGACCGTCCGGCTTTGGCGCGGCTGGCGGGCGCGGCGCGATCAGCGCGTACTCAGCCAGATGTTCGCGCGCCATGTCAGCGCGCCTGTTGCCCGCGAGCTTTGGCGCCAACGCCGCGCTTTTCTCGCCGGCGGACGGCCGCGGCCGCAAGAGCTGGTCGCGACCGTGCTCTTTGCCGACATTGCCGGTTTCACAACGATCTGCGAGCGGATGGCGCCGGTGCCGCTCATCGACTGGCTCGACCAATACATCGACGCGATGGTGGCGGCGATCAACGCCCATGACGGAGCCGTGCTGCGTTTCATTGGCGATGGAATTCTCGCCGTGTTCGGTGCGCCGGTGGCACGGCAGAGCGAGGCCGAAATCGACCAGGACGCGCAGAACGCGGCGCGCTGCGCGCTCGCAATGGTCGCAGCGATGCGTCGTTTGAACGAAGCGTGGCGTGCGCAGGAAATGCCCGCGGCGGGGATTCGCATCGGCCTCCATACTGGCCCCTTGGTGGCCGGCTGCCTCGGCCGCGGCGAGAAGATCGAGTACTGCCTTCTCGGCGACACGGCCAATACCGGCGCGCGGATCGAAGCCTTCGGCAAAGAGCATATGTCCGGGCCGGAAGACTGCGTCATTCTCGCAGGCGCCTCGACCTATGAGCGCCTCCGCGACCGCTTCGCGGCGCGTGCCGTCGGCGAGGTTGCGTTGCGCGGCAAGGCGCGGCCGGTCGGGATCTACCGCATTCTCGACGCGGCCCCGGCCGTCACCGCCTGAGAATCGGACGGCATCAGGCCTCGGCGAGCGCTACGTCCTCGAGCGCGGGCTTGTCGCGCAGCGTGATGACGCTGCTGTTGACGGTGATGAGTCCCTCGCGCTGCCATTCGCCCAATTGCTTGTTGACGGTCTCGCGCGAGACGCCGACATAGTTTCCGAGCTGCTGCTGCGAGAGCTTGATATCGAGCAGGGTGCCGCCCTCGACGGTCTTGCCGAAGGCTTTGCTGAGGCGCAACAGGCAGCGCGCGAGGCGTGACGGCGCTTCGCGAAAAAGCGTGTCCTCGAGATGCTCGCTCGTCTGGCGAAAGCGCTTGCAGACGACAGCCAGAAGCCGCAGCGTCAGATCCGGATTCTCCCTCAGGAAAGGGTGAAATTTCGAGCGCTCGAGCGAAAGAAGATCGGTATCCTCGAGAGCGATCGCATCGGCGGTCCGCGCCTCGCCATCGAACAGCGCGATCTCTCCGAACAAGCCGCCGCGTTCGATGATGTTGAGAATGAGCTCCTTGCCGTCGATCGAGTGCGAGCAGATTTTAACGCGCCCGCGGATGACCGCGATCATGCTGTCGCCCGGATCGCCTTTCTGGAAAATCACCGTGCCGGCTGGATGATTCGAAAGCGTCGTGGTCGCCGCGAGACGCCGCAGCTCGTCCCGATTGAGATGTCGCAACAGGAAGTGCTCCGACAGAACCAATTCCTTGTCGAACGCGATGCGCACCATTGCACCCTCCCCTCGAATCAAGACCCGGCCATTCACCCAGCGAGCGATTGCGGGCTCTCGGCGAACCGCGCTCGCTCCGGCCTCCGTCCGGATCGCGCATAGCGAGCGCCGGCGAAAGCTATCCTGACTGTGCACTCCAGTCACATCTCATGCGCAAGGTCAACGCTCAATTCAAAGTGAATGCGTCCCGAGTGATCCGCATCACAGGCTGTGCTATCGAAACTGGATAGCGTCGTCCGGCCGGTGAAATCCTTCTCGGCACAAATCGCAGCGGGAGTCTTCAAGATGTGCACGCTTGGGGAGGGAAAGCGTTTGGGGCGGCTGCCGCGTTTTCTCGCAATGGTCGCCCTGCTTGCTGTGGCGGCATGCCAAAGCACCCCGGAGACGGCGCAGCTTGCCGCTCAGCCGCGAACGGCGCCCGTCAGAACGATCACGAGCTTCGATGAGCCGCTGCGCTGCATGGACAATATGTTCCTGACCCAGGGAAAGCGGGACATCTATATAACCAGCGCCGGCATTCCCGATGCGACCGGCCAGATTGCCGTCGGCACCAAGGAGATGCTGATCACGGCGATCGCGAAAATGTCCGCGCGGAGCGGCGCATTCCGCTTTGTCGATTTCGACCCAACCCAGATCGATGTCCAGATGCTCTCCGAGTTGGTTGGGCTGCGTCCCGGCTTTGTCGCGCCGAATTATTACATTCGCGGCGCCATCACTCAGCTCGACAGCGGCGTCTTGAGCTCGGCCGCGAGCGCCGGCGTCTCCGCGCCGACGCTCGATCTCGCGGTGGCGCGCGGCCAAATCGTCTCGATGATGTCGGTCGATCTCAATGTCGGCCAGCTCGTGACGCGGCAAATCCTTCCCGGCATGTCGGCAAGCAATTCGATTGCGGTCGTCCGCACCAGCAAGGGGGGCGAGATCGGCGGCGTCATCGGCAAGGTCGGCCTTTCGCTCAATGTGCAGTTTGATCGGTCCGAAGGATTCCACCAAGCGGTGCGCAACCTGATCGAGCTTTCCGCGATCGAGAGCCTCGGCAAGCTAACGCATGTTCCTTACTGGGAGTGTCTCGAGATCGATCAGGCGACGCCGACCTATCGCAGCGAGGCGCGGAGCTGGTTCGACGCGATGAGCACGGCCGAGCGCGTGCGTTTCGTCCGGTCCAACCTCGTTCAGGCGGGTTATCCGCTCGACAACACCGTGAGCGATAACATCGACCCACAGCTGCAAGATTCCATTGCGCGCTATCAATCGGAGCACGATCTCGTCGCGAATGGTCGCATCGATTTCGATCTCTATTATCGCCTCATGGCGGAAGCCGGTCATGAGAAGGGGCGCAGACCGACCCCGTCAAACACGGGCAGCGCCGCCACGCCGGCGGTGAGCGCCGCGCCGGCCGCGCCAGCAATTGCCACACCGGCGGTAAGTGCTGCGCCGGTTTCGCAACCGACTGCCGTAGCGACACCGCCAAGCCCCGCGCCCGCGCCACGCCTGCGTCTCAGCACGAGCCGCGGCGAGCATCCGATCTATCACGTCAACGAGACCCTCGCGGTCGATGCCGTGACGGTCCAGGACGCCTTTCTCTATTGCTACTATCAGGATGGCGACGGTGCGGTCGCGCGGATCTTTCCAAACCGATATCAGCCAAATGCATTAGTCCATGGTGGAACACCGACCGAGATTCCACCTCAGGCCGGCAAGGCCTTTGCCATCCGCTTCGACAAGAGCCGCGTGAAGGAGGCGATCGCCTGCGTTGCCGCGCGCGACGAACTTGGGCTGAAGCTGCCGAGCCAGTTGAAGGCCGAAGACCTGGCGCCGTTGCCGGTCAGCAGCCTTCAGGATATTATCAATAGCTTCCACCAGCTTGGTGGCAGCCAATTGACCGAGGGTTGGCTGTCGATCGAGGTGATGTGATGAATTGCAGCTCTCCACCGAAAGCGGTCCAGCGACAGCGGCGCAGTATCGTCGGGTGGCTGTACTCGCTCGGCGCGGTGGCGTGGCTGCTCGCAAGCTTCATCCAATCGGCATCGGCGCAAAGCGTCATCGCCACCAATGACAAGCGCGTCGCGCTCGTCATCGGCATCAGCAAGTATCAGTTCGCGCCGTCGCTGCCGAATCCGGATAACGATGCGCGTCGCCTCGCCGAGGCGTTGCGTCATCTCAATTTCCAGGTCGAGGAATCCTACGACGCCGACTACCGCACACTCACCCAGACGCTGCGCGCCTTCGGCGTTCGCGCGCAAAGCGCCGATGCGGCGTTGATCTTCTACGCCGGGCACGGCGTGCAGGTCGATCATGACAATTATCTGCTGCCGGCCGACGCGAAGCTCGAGCGCGAGCATGATCTCGTCTATGAGGCGCTGTCGCTCGATCTCTTCCTCGGCGAGGTGTCGCAAGCGAAGAAGGTCGGCATCCTGTTGCTCGACGCCTGTCGCAACAATCCTTTCATCGACCGGATGTCGCGCGGCCTCAACATCGTCGGCCGTGATTCTGTCGTGCATAAGGGCTTGGCGCGGATCGATCGCGTGCCGCGCAACACCGTTGTCGTCATGGCGACGCGTGCCGACGAGATCGCCGAGGATGGCGGTGGCGACAACAGCCCGTTCACGCAGGCGTTGCTCGCGCACTTCCAGATTCCCGGCCTCGAGCTGAGCCTCTTCTTCCGCAGCGTGCGCGACACGGTGTTGAGGGCGACGAGCGATCGGCAAGAGCCCTATGTGTTCAGCTCGCTCGGCGCCGAGCCGTTCTATTTCTATCCGCGGCCGCCGAACCGGCCGCCGACGATCGGTCCGATCGCGACGCTCACGATCAACGATGCCGCCGGACCGACTGCGCTCGGATTCCCGCGTCCCAATGATCCAGACGGCGATCCGCTTACTGTGCGCGTCGTCGGGCTCCCGCATGCGGGCCAAATTCGCATCGACGGCAAGCAGGTCGCGGCCAATGATGTCGTGACGCTCGAGAAATTCATGACCGCGACCTACAAGCCCGACAGTTCGATGCACGGCGCGGTCGGAACCTTCGACTTCCTGGTCGATGACGGGCGCGGCGGCAATGTGATGGGAAGCGTTCCCATCACGGTGACGAGCTCGAATCATCCGCCGGTGGTGGAGGCCGACCGCGTCGCGCAGATCTTCGCAGGCTCGCTCGGCATCCAGGCGCCGACGGATCCGGACAATGATCCGCTGACCGTGACGATCACCGCCGTGCCCAATCGCGGCGTCGTTCGGAACGGACCGACGATCGTGAAAAAAGGCGATCGCCTGCGCCCGCAAGACATGGCGGCGCTCATCTATTTCCCCGATCCCGGCACGGTGGGCGATGTCGGCGGATTGCGCTACCTCGCCGATGATGCGCATGGCGGCAAGGCCGAAGGCCATGTCGAGATCAACGTCCCCGCGCTCGACGACACGACCCGCCTCGTCTCCGATAGCGAGCTGTGGCAACGTCTGCGCGGACAGGGCGATCTTGCTGCCGTCCAATCCTTCCTCCGGCTCTTTCCCGATTCGCAATACGCAGCCGAAGCCCGCCAGCGCGAGAAGGAATTGTCGGGTTCGAGCGCGGTCGCGACGAC
>CAYMNX010000658.1:0-3638 GCA_964391905.1 uncultured Rhizobiaceae bacterium | reverse complement strand
CCCGCCAAGCCAATGTCGACCGGCGAGGTCGAAGCGACGATCGCGAAAATCGCGGCGGGTCAGCCCGAGAAATACAATTGGCAGGAATCGATCGTCGATCTGATGAAGCTCTTGAAGCTCGACAGCGGCCTCGATGCCCGCAAGCAGCTGGCGCAGGAGCTCGGTTATACCGGCCAGCTCAACGGCTCGGCGGAGATGAATCTCTGGCTGCACAAAGAGGTGATGGCAAAGCTCGCCGAAAGCGGCGGAGTGGTGCCGGAGAGCCTGAAGCACGCCTGACCCGCGGCGCAGCGCTCCGCTCCGTCACTCCATGCGGCGGCGGAAGAGCCACGCCGCCGCGCTCAAGGTCGCGATCGCGATCAAGAGAAGCGGCAGGGTGTTGGCGACGACCTCGTCCATCGGCAGGCCTTTCAGAAACACGCCGCGGATGATGACGAGGAAATAGCGCAAGGGGTCGAGCAGCGTCACCGGCTGCAGCCAGGCCGGCATGTTCTCGATCGGCGTTGCGAAGCCCGACAGCAAGGTCGCCGGCACCATGAAGAGGAAGGCGCCGAGGATCGCCTGCTGCTGCGTCGCCGAGAGCGCCGAGATGAAGAGGCCCAAGCCCACCAGCGCCGCGAGATAGAAGAGCGCGCTGAAATAGAGGAGCGCGAGCGAGCCCCGAAGCGGCACCTCGAAGATGAAGAGCGCCGCCAGCACATAAGCCGTGATGTGGACGAGCCCGATGAGGAGCGGCGGCAGGAGCTTGCCGATCAGGATCTCATGGGTGCGCAAGGGCGAGACCATCAGCTGGTCGAAGGTGCCAAGCTCGCGCTCGCGCGCGATCGACAAGGCCGTGACGATGAGGCCAATCAAGAGCGCGATGACGCCGATGAGATTCGGTACCGTGTACCAGACGAAATCGAGATTGGGATTGAACCAGTTGCGTGCGATGAGCAGGGTTCGCGCGCCGCCCTGGTGGCTCGGACGGACCGCGTCGCGCGCCAGATCGGCGACGATCTGATTGAGATAGCCGGCGACGATCTGCGCCGCGTTGGAGCGCCGCCCGTCGAGAATGATCTGCAGCGACGCTTTCTGCCCCGATGCGATATCGCGCGAGAAGCTCGGGTCGATCTCGATTGCGGCCAGCACCGTCTCGCGATCGATGGCGCGGCGCAGCGCCGCGGGATTGGCGACGGGGGTCACGGTGCGAAAGGTCGGCGCGCCTTTGATGCGCTGCAGCAGCTCGTCGCTCCAATGCCCGGCATCGCGGTTGAGGACCGCGATGTCGACGTTCTTCACTTCGAGCGTCGCGGCATAGGAAAAGACGAGCAGCTGGACGATCGGCGGGCCGATCAGGATGAGCCGCGCGCGCGGATCACGCAGCACCGCGAGCAGCTCCTTGATGATGAGCGCCTTGAGCCGCGTCCACATCGTCAGGCGAGCCGCTTCTTGGTGTTGCGCGCCGCGAGCGCGAAGAGGATCGCGCCGGCCAAGAGCATGATCGCGATATCGCGCAGGAACATCGGCCAGATGTCGCCGGCGAGGAAGACGGTCTCGAGGCTCGGGATGAGATAGCGCGCCGGGACGATGAAGGTGATCCATTGGATCACGCGCGGCATCGAGCCGATCTCGAAGAGAAAGCCCGAGAGCAGGAAGGCCGGCAGGAAAGCCGAGATGAGAGCGAGCTGCGAGGAAAGGAACTGGTTCTTGGTCACCGCCGAGATGAGAAGGCCTTGGCCCAAAGCAGGGAATAGGAACGCGGCCGAGAGCGCATAGAGCGCGACGACGGAGCCGCGGAACGGCACGCCGAAGAGGAACACGGCGACGGCGACGCAGAGGGTCATCGATAGGAGCGCCAGGATGAAATAGGGCAGCACCTTGCCGGCCAGAAGCTCGGCGGCCGTCACCGGTGTCGCCATGATCGCTTCCATCGTGCCGCGCTCCCATTCGCGCGCGACGACGAGCGCCGTCAGGAGCGTGCCGACCAAGGTCATCACGATCGCGATCGAGCCCGGAACGAGGAAGAAGCGGCTGGTCAATTCGGGATTAAACCAGAACCGATCCTCGACACCAATGGCTGGCTTCGTCTTGCCGGTCTCGGCGAGGCCCATATTGGCCCAGCTCGCAAGCACGCCATCGGCATAGGCCTTGACGAAATTCGCGGTGTTGGGATCGGAGCCGTCGACGATCACCTGGACCGGCGATGTGGCGCCGTGCTTCGTCGTGTCCGCGGCAAAGCGCGCCGGGATGACGACGATGCCGCGCACCTGGCCACGCACAAGCTGATCCTCGAAATCGCGGCGGTCGCGGCCGATGCGGGCATCGAAATAGCGCGACGCGGCAAAGCTCGCGGCGAGGTTGCGCGCGTCGGGCGTGGCATTCTCGATAACGACGCCGATCGTGGTGCGGCTCGTATCGAGCGAGACGCCGTAGCCGAAAAGAAAAAGCAGGATCAGCGGCAGCACGAAAGCGATCAAGATGCTGCTCGGATCGCGGATGATCTGGAGGCTTTCCTTCTTCACCAATGCCGCGAAGCGGCGCAGCCGCGCGCGTCGCGCGTCGCGCTGAGCGGTTCCGATGGGAAGGGGCTTCGTCATGCCGCTGCCTGCTGCCGGTCCGATGCCTCGATCAAGGCGATGAATGCGTCTTCCATGGTCGGATCGGGGTGCTCGCGATCGGCGATGCGCGCCTTCAGCGCGTCGGGCGAGCCGAGGGCGATCGAGCGGCCGTGATAGATGAGCGCGATGCGATCGCAATATTCGGCCTCGTCCATGAAATGCGTGGTGACGAGGATGGTCACGCCCTTCTCGACGAGGCCGTTGATATGGGTCCAGAACTCGCGCCGCGTGATCGGATCGACGCCCGAAGTCGGCTCGTCGAGGAAGAGCGCCTGCGGCTCGTGCATCACGGCGCAGGCGAGCGCGAGCCGCTGCTTGAAGCCCAAGGGCAGATCTTTCGCATTATGGTTGAGCTCGCGCTTCAGATCGAAGATCTCGATCATGAGCTCGATCTGGCGCCGCCGCCTCGCGCCGGTGAGGCCGTAGACGCCGGCGAAGAATTCGAGATTCTGCGCGACGCTCAGATCACCATAGAGCGAGAACTTCTGCGCCATATAGCCGAGCCGGTTGCGCGCCTCGGCGGTGTCGCGGCGCAGATCGAAGCCGGCGACGCGGCCTGCGCCGGAGCTCGGCCGCAACAACCCGCACAGCATCTTGAAGGTCGTCGATTTGCCGGCGCCGTTGGGGCCGAGCAGCCCGAAGATCTCGCCGCGCGGAATGGCGAAGCTGATCCTGTCCGCGGCGGTGAAATCGCCGAAGCGCTTCGTCAGGCCGCGCGCCTCGATGATGGGCGCGGCCTGGCGCTCGAGCGCCGGCCTCGCATCGCCAAGGCGCGAGTGCCCGTCGGGCCCGCCGCCCAATATGTCGATGAAGGCATCCTCGAAGCGCGGCGGCGCAGCGTTGATCGTCGCCCGGGCGCCGGCATTCGCCGGCAGCGGCGGGCGTGCGGTATCGGCGGCGGTGACGAGGCGGATCGCCTCGCCTTGAATGACGCCGTCGATGATCCCTTCTTCGCCGAGCGCCGCGGCGAGAACGGGGCGGCGCCGGCCTTCGATTCCGGTGACGCGGAAGACCCGGCCCTTGACCCGCGCCGTCAGC
>CAYMNX010000657.1:0-6214 GCA_964391905.1 uncultured Rhizobiaceae bacterium | reverse complement strand
GCTTTAAACCTCTTGTTCTTGTTTTGTTCCTATGATACCTCTCTTCACCGCAAATGGGTGACGGAGGTTTTTCATGGACCGCAAGCTCGATCGGCAAGGCATCGCTGTTTTGTTCATCGGTTGGATGGTGGCGCTGCTCGTCAGCTTCACCTGAGGGCGCTGACGCGGCACGCTGCCCCGTGGCGCTTCGGCGCCAGCGGGGGTAAATTCCTCGGCCATGAAGCTGCTCGTCATCGAGGACGACCGCGAAGCGGCCGCTTATATCGTCAAGGGCTTGAATGAGAGCGGCTATGTCGTCGATGTCGCCTATGAAGGGCGCGACGGCTTGTTCATGGCGAGCTCCGGCAATTACGACGCGCTGATCGTCGACCGCATGCTGCCCGGCATGGACGGGCTCGCCGTGATCGCCGCGCTGCGCAGCGCCGAGATCCGCACGCCGGTCCTGATCTTGAGCGCCTTGGGCGCGGTCGACGACCGGGTCAAGGGCCTGCGCGCCGGCGGCGATGACTATCTCGTCAAGCCCTTCGCCTTCGCCGAGCTCCTCGCGCGCGTCGAGGCGCTCTTGCGGCGCGGTAGCGGCACACCGACGACGACCAAGCTCAAGGTCGGCGATCTCGAGATGGACCTCCTCGCCCGCAATGTGCATCGCGGCGCGCAGGAGATCGAGCTCCTGCCGCGCGAGTTCCGCCTGCTCGAATTCCTCATGCGCCATGCCGGCCAGGTCGTCACCCGCACCATGCTGCTCGAAAATGTGTGGGACTATCATTTCGATCCGCAGACCAACGTCATCGACGTCCATGTGAGCCGGCTGCGGCAGAAGATCGACAAGGGCTTCGACAAG
Source organism: uncultured Rhizobiaceae bacterium (assembly GCA_964391905.1). Lineage (GTDB taxonomy): Bacteria > Pseudomonadota > Alphaproteobacteria > ATCC43930 > CGMCC-115725 > CAIKMD01. Next base: position 5,373 of record CAYMNX010000657.1, on the reverse strand, counting down.
CCGCTGCTCCACACCGTGCGCGGGGCCGGTTATCGCTTGAGTCCCGAATGAGCCGATGACGCGCCTCCTCCACACCAGCGCATTCCGCCTTGCCGCCATTTATTTCGTGCTGTTCGCGACCTCGGTTCTGACGCTTCTCGCCTTCATCTATTTCTCGACCGCCGATTTCATCGAAGCCCAGACCGAGGAGACGATCGACGCCGAGATCCGCGGCCTTGCCGAGCAATATCGCGACAACGGCCTCGCCGGGCTGATCGAGGTGATCGAGCGCCGCATCAGTAATGCCCAGCGCACGCCCGCGCATACCGACGACACGCTCTACCTCATCACCGACCCGTTGCTCCATCCGCTCGCCGGCAATCTCGAGAAATGGCCGCGCGCCGCCGAGCGCGGCAATGGCTGGATCGGGTTTCCGGTCGAGGAGAAGCGCAACGGCGTCACCGAAACCGACGATGCGCGCGCCTCGGTCATCGTGCTGCCGGGGAATTTCCATCTCCTCGTCGGCCGCGATCTGCGCGCGGCGCGGTTCTTTCGCGACCGCATGACCCATACCCTCGCCTGGGCGGCGCTCATCACCTTGGCCCTCGGCATCGTCGGCGGCCTTTTCATGACGCGCAACATGCTGCGCAAGGTCGACGCGGTGAACCGCACCAGCGCGCGCATCATCCACGGCGACTTGACGCAGCGCGTGCCGCTCTCGGGCAGCGGCGACGAGTTCGACCAGCTCGCCGAGAATTTGAACGCCATGCTCGATCAGATCGAGCGCCTGATGGCCGCCATGCGCCAAGTGACCGACAATATCGCGCATGATCTGCGCACGCCCTTGTCGCGGCTGCGCGCGCGCCTCGAGGTGACGCTGATCGAGAAGCCCGATACCGCGCGCTACGCCGATGCGCTGCGCGACACCATCGCCGAAGCCGACGATCTGCTTCAGACCTTTAATGCGCTCTTGAGCATTGCCGAGGTCGAGGCCGGATCGCGGCGCCAGGGCTGGGAAATCGTCGATCTCGCCGCGATCGCCCGCAACGTGGCGGAGCTCTACGAGCCCGTCGCCGACGACAAGGGCCTCGCCTTGCGGCTCGAGATCGCCGACAGTGTCACGGTGCGCGGCGACCGCCATCTGCTCTCGCAGGCCGTCGCCAACCTGCTCGACAATGCGCTGAAATACACGGCGGAAGGCTATGTCGCGTTGACGCTTTCGATCAACGGCGAGACCGCGCGCCTCGAAGTCGCGGATTCAGGGCCGGGAGTTCCGCCGGAGCGGCGCGAGGCAGTGTTCGATCGCTTCGTGCGTCTCGAGAGAAGCCGCAGCACGCCCGGCAACGGGCTCGGCCTCAGCCTGGTCCGCGCCGTGGCGCGGCTTCACGATGGCGCCGTCTGGCTCGAGGACAATCGCGCGGGCCTCGAGACGCCCGGCCTTAAAGTCGTGTTTCAGATACCCATTGCGGCGGATGCGCCGCGCTCAATTCCCGACCGCAACCCGCGGCCTGCTCCTGCTTTGCCCAGTCCGGCTTTGGCCGGCGCGGGCGCCGATGCGGGTGGCGACCTCAACAAGTCGTGAGCGAAATTCCTCGCGGCTCATCCCCGCGCTCGCGACAACCCGGCTCATCATGTCGTCTTGAAGAAGCTCATCGAGGCTCGGTTCGCCGCCCAACCACTCTTGCATCACGGCCTCCTCTTCTCGCTTTTGTCAACTCTAGGCGTTAACCGTGGCATTCTTGGGGCAGCCACGCGAAAACGCCTTCATTTGCGCGGTTCTTTTTTAAGGGGACGTTAAAGCGCTGCGTAACCCGCTTAACGAATTGCGCAAATTGTAGCGATCGCGAGCGCGCGTCAGCGCCAGCGATGCGGCAGGCACATCTTGATGCGGCCGTCGCCGACGGGAACCACATCGACATCGATGCCATAGACCGTGCGCATGGTCTCGGGCGTGATCGTCGCCTCGGGCGAGCCGAGCCGCAGCAGCGTGCCGTCATGGAGGATCGCGACGCGGTCGGCGCAGGCGAAAGCCTGCTCGGGATGATGGGTCGCGAAGATGATCGCGAGGCCCCGTGCCGCAAGCTTTTTGAGCTCGGCGAGGACGCGCACTTGATTGCCGAAATCGAGATTGGCGGTGGGCTCGTCGAGAATGAGGAGACGCGGCTCTTGCGCCAAGGCGCGAGCGATGAGCGCGAGCTGACGCTCGCCGCCGCTGATCTTCAGCCAATCGCGATCGGCGAGCGCAGCAATGCCAAGCGTCGCGAGCGCCGCTTCGGCAATCGCGCGATCCGCGGCACTCGGCGCCGCGAAGGCGCTTTTATGCGCGCTGCGCCCCATCAGCACCATCTCGGCGACGGTGAAGGCGAATTGCCCGGCACCGCTCTGCGGGACATAGCCGAAGGCGAGCGCGCGGCGTCGTGCCGGCCAGGCGGCCGTGTCCTCGCCGTCGATCGCGACCACGCCCGCGAGGCGCGGAATGAGGCCGAGCACGGTCTTGAGCAAGGTGCTCTTGCCGCCGCCATTGGGCCCCAAGAGGCACAGGACCTCCCCGGGCGCGAGGGTGAAGGAGACGGCATCACCGACGCGGCGACCGGGATAGCCGAAGGACAAGGCTTCGACGGCAAGACCCGCGCTCACCAGCCGCCGCGCCTCCCGCGCGCGAGCAGGAGGAGAAACACCGGCGTTCCGATCACCGCCGTCAAGACGCCGAGCGGGATCTCGACCGCGCCGATGACGCGCGCCGCGGTGTCGACGGCAAGGAGGTAAGCGGCGCCGAGGATCACGGTCATCGGCAGAAGCCGGGCAAAAGCCGGCCCGACCACGAGCCGCGCCAGATGCGGGACGAGAAGCCCGACCCAGCCGACGATGCCGCTGACCGCGACGGCGGCCGAGGTCATCAGGGTCGCGGCGATGATGACGACGATGCGGAGGCGCCGGACATCGATGCCGAGCGCGGTCGCCTCCTCCTCGCCGAGGCTCATGATGTCGAGCCGCCAGCGCAGGAGCGCGAGCGGCACGAGCGCGACGAGCACGGCCGGCGCCAGCGCCGCGAGATCGGCGCGGTTGAAGGCGGAAAGGCTGCCCAAGAGCCAGAAGGTGATGGCCGGAAGCTGGTTCTGCGGATCGGCGAGAAATTTGAGGAGCGCGATGCCCGAGCCGAGCAAGGCGCCGATCACGACGCCGGTCAGGACCAAAACCAGCACCGGATCGCGCAAGCTGATCGAGGCGGCGATCGCATAGACGAGCAGCACCGCGACGATGCCGCCGGCAAAGGATAAAGCCTCGATGCCGATGACGGGCAGCGCGAAATAAATGCCGAGCACGGCGCCGAGCGCCGCGCCGGAAGAGACGCCCAATATGTCGGGCGAAACGAGAGGGTTGCGGAAGAGGCTCTGATAGGCGCCGCCGGCCGAGGCGAGCGCCGCGCCGACGAGGATGGCGCCGAGGATGCGCGGCCCGCGGATCTCCCAAAGAACCGTCTCGGCCGCGGCCGACAGCGGCGCCGCGCCCGGCTTCACGCCCAGCGCCGCAAGAAGCTCGCCGGGCCCGATCGGATAGGCGCCGACGGCGAGCGCCAGCGCGACCAGAACCAGCAGTACGACAACACCTGCCGCGAGCGCCGCGGCGAATCCCGCCTCAGCCTTGCGGCCCGAGGAGCTGATCGAGCTGCGCGTCGCTGATCGTCTCGTGGTAGAAGAGTTCATAGAATTGCTTGGTCTCGGCCCGCAAATCCTCGGGGAAGAGCCGAGGATAGAGCAGTTTTGCGAGCCAGCGGAGACCGATGATGCGATTGGGTCCCGGCGGCTCGTCGATCCAGCCGAAGGGATCGCGCGGCGCGAGATAGACGCGCTTCTCCTGCACCGCTTTGACACCCTGCCATTGCGCGTCGGTCGCGACGCTCGTTGCGAAATTGCGATCGATCGCGACGATGATATCGGGCTGCCAGGCGAGCACCTGCTCCAGCGACACATCGGCGAGATTGCCGCCACTCGACGCCGCCGCGACGTTCAGGGCGCCGACGAGATCGAGCGCCTCGCCGTTGATCGAGCCTTTGAGATCGGTGGTGAGGCCGCGGGGCCCACGCGCGAGATAGATCTTCGGACGCTCTCCGGCCGGCACGGTCCGGACCCGCTGCGCGATCTCATCGAGCGTCGCCGCGGCATAGCGCGCCAGGGCCGCGGCGCGATCGGGCGTGCGCAGCACGGTGCCGGCCTTGCGCAAGAGTGCCGGCGTCTCGGCGAGCGAGCCGCCGATCAGTACGTAGGGTATGTGCGTCTGCGCCGCGACGCGATCGGCGAGCGAGATATAGGTCGGATTGACCGAGCCGACATCGAGGACGAGGTCGGGCGCGGCCTGGACGACGGCTTCGAGGCTCGCCGTATTGCCGCGCCCGGTGAGGCGGCCGATTACCGGCAAGGCGGCAGCGGCGGGGCTCATCAGCGCTTTCGCCTCGGCCGAGACAGGATGCGTCCAGCCGAGGAGCTTCTCCGGCGCGACGATGTAGACGAGCGCCTCGGCGGGTGGGCCTGCGGGCCAGACCTTCTCGACCTGCGGCGGCAGCGTGACGGCGCGGCCGGCATCGTCGTGAAACGCCTCTTGTGCCGCTGCCGACAGCGGCGTCACCAGCGCGATCGCGCCGACAATGTTCCTTAACCAAGCCGAAAGCCGCATTCCCACCACCTTCAAAGGGCTTTACACAACGCTATATCTATTCGAATATAACGAATATGGCGACCATCCACGCAAACAAGCTCACGACTTTCACCGTGGCGCCCGACGGCGCCACCGTCTCGATCGGCGTTGCCGACGAGCGCGGCGAGACTTCCGCGCTGGTCCTGCCGACCTCCTGCATCCAAGCCCTGGTCATGACCCTGCCTGAAATGGCGCGCCAGGCGCTGCAGCGCAAGTACGGCGATCCGCAGGTGCGGCTCGTCTTCCCGGTCGAGAACTGGACGCTCGAGACCAGCACCGCGGCCGACCGCCTGATCCTGACCTTTACCACGCTCGACGGGTATTGCGCCTCCTTCGCGCTCTTTCCCGACGAGCTCGTCAAGATCGTCGGCGCCCTATTGAGCGGCGAGGAATCGGCGCTCGAGACGCCCGGGGCCCGCTCGCGGCCCCATTGACGGCGCTATTTGCCGATCATGACATCGGAGGCCTTGATCACCGCCCAGGCCTCGTCGCCCGCCTTCAGCGCCAGCTCGTCAACCGCCTCGTTGGTGATTGAGGAGGTGATAATGGCGCCGCCGATGTCGATGCGGATATGGGCGGTGGTCATGCCCTTCGTCACATTGACGATCTTGCCCTTCAACTGATTGCGCGCGCTAAGCTTCATTGCCTTCCTTTCGTCACTCGAGTGCCGGAATCGCTTCACAATCTCGATATAGCCGATAG